>JALELN010000096.1 GCA_022771765.1 Lachnospiraceae bacterium
GGAGGATATCACTATGGAATTATGCTGTTATCCCACACCCGAAAAAAAACGCTTTTATGATATTGAAGCGATAGAGATACCGATCGTATACAATAAATACGGAGACCACGACCCGAACGGGCTTATGTATGTGCTGAAAAAAGACGCGGAACGTGTCCGCAAATGCGCCATGCAAAACTTTTCACAGGAAGTCCCCCAGCCCTGCGAAGAGGTAAAGCCGCTTGTCATCCGCGCCAATAAAGGAGATACCGTCATTGTTACCTTTACCCATTCTCTGAATCGTCCGCTCTCCATCCACGTACAGGGACTGCCCTATGACATCCAGACCTCGGACGGTGCCAGCGTTGGCTACAACAGAGATACCACCACTCTTCACCGGATCACCTACACATGGTACGCCAATCGGGAAGGTGTCTACATCTTCCACGATATGGGAGACCCGACAAGCAGTGAAGACAGTACAAATATACACGGTCTGTTCGGTGCGATCATTGTGGAAGCTCCGGAATCCAAATGGCTGGACCCCGAAACCGGCAGGGAACTGGAAAGTGGTCTGTTTGCAGACATCTACCATCCCACACATCCGGCATTCCGTGAGTATGCCGTTTTCTTCCACGACGAGCTGGAAATGAAGGATAAAGACGGGAATCAGCCGATGGATCACCACACCGGACTTCCATCTGCCACCACCGGCATCAGCTACCGCTCAGAGCCAATGAGAAACCGGCACCCGCTGTCGCACGACCCCGCAGACTCCGGTGAGGATATCTCCATGAGCTCATGGGTGTACGGCGATCCCGCGCCTCCGATCTTAAAAGCCTATGTCGGTGATCCCTCCAGGATCCGTCTGATCCACGGCGGCATCAAGGAGACCCATGTGTTCCATCTCCACAACCACCAGTGGCGCCTGGAGGGCGACAATCCGAATTCCACGATCATTGATTCCATCTCCATCAGTCCGCAGGAATGCTATACGCTGGATATTCTCCACGGCGCAGGCAGCCTGAACGGAATGATCGGCGACGCCATCTTCCACTGCCACCTCTACCCGCATTTTCACGAGGGGATGTGGACGCTGTGGCGCATCTATGACCGCCTGGAGGACGGCACGGGACGTCTGCCGGACGGAACGGTCATTCCATCTCTGATGCCACTGAAAGACCGGAAAGCGCCCCCGAAGAAAGATAAAAAACATCCTGGCTATCCGAACTTTATCAACGGAACCTTCGGCGAAGCGCCGCTTCAGCCGCCCCTTGGCATTCTGGACGCGGACGGAAACAACAAGATCGAACCCACCGACCTGGAGCTTGAAAATTTTGTACCGGGCTTTGAGCCGGGCGCACTCTGCACGGACACCTGCCCATGCCATACCGATGAGAGACACTGCCGCCCATGCCACGCGGATAAAAAGCACTGTCACCCCGACGATAAACCTCCTTGTCCGCCGAAAGAAGACTTCCCGGTGAAGGTTTTTGAGATCGCAGTTGTTCAGGCCAGACTCACTTACAACCGCTATGGCTGGCACGATCCGCAGGGAAGATTTTTTGTACTGAAGGAGGAGTTGGAACACCACGGCGGACTGGATGCCTATATCAGAAAAGTGGAGAGCTGTAAGATTCGCGTAGAGCCCCTCGTCATCCGCGCAAATGCCGGTGACTGCATCGAGATCCGGCTGACCAATCTTCTGCCGGAATACATCGAGGAAAGCCCGTTTCAGATGCGCACGCTGACAGACATTGTCGGATACCATATCCACCTCGTCAAATTTGACACCATCGTATCCGACGGTGCGGCCAACGGCTGGAACAACATTGCGGGCGCAAGACGCTATGAGACGCTGATCGAGCGGTTTTTTGCCAACACAGAACTGAAAACCGTTTTCTTTCACGATCACCTGTTCGCGAATTCCCACCAGCAGCACGGCGTGTTCGGCGCGCTGATCATCGAGGAGGCCGGAGCCACCTTCCACAGCATCCGAAGCGATAAAAAGCTGGACTTTGGTACGAGAGCTGTCATTAAGCGCAAAGACGGCACCTCCTTCCGTGAATTTGCCCTGTTTGTACACGACTTTGCACTCCTGTTCGATGGGGACGGAAAACCGTTAAATCCGCCGGTGGTTCCCGGTGCGCACGATGATCCCGGTGTGATGGGTATCAACTACCACTGCGAGCCGATGCGTGAGCGCTTAAAATGCGGCGACGACCCGGCGTATATTTTCAGTTCCTACGTGCACGGGGATCCGGCAACACCGATTCTGGAAACCTATCCGGGTGATGAACTGATGATTCGCCTGCTGGACGGCGCACACGAGGAACAGCACGCCTTCAACCTGACAGGCATGACCTGGAAAAAAGAAATAGATGATCCGTTTTCACCGGATACTGCCTCCCAGACACTGGGTATCTCCGAGGCATTTAACATCCATGTCACCAAGCCTTACGGCCCCGGAGACTATCTGTACTATTTCGGTGGAATTGACGACGCATGGCTCGGCCTATGGGGCATCATCCGCGCATACGCACATCCGGATAAACGCTTAAAGCCACTCTGCAAAGGCAAAGATCAGATTCTGCCACTGCCGCCGTGTCCGGGCAAGGACGCTGTGATCCGCAGATACGAGATTGCCGCCGTACAAAAGGATATCGCCTACAACTGTCACGGCGACCATGATCCGGACGGACTCCTGTTCGTTCCGATGGAGGATCTCGACCGCTGCATGCGTGACGATTATAAGCCAAAACCCCTGATCCTTCGGGCGAACGCCGGAGACTGGATCGAAGTTACACTGCACAATCTGTTTGATCCGAAGAAACCGGTTCCTTATTTCGACTATCCGAAGGTTCCGTTAGATATGAAACATAAGCCGTCCATGCGTGTTTCTCTCAACCCGCAATATCTCCACTATGATCCGGTACGAGACTCCGGAATCAATGTGGGCTACAATAATCACGAGCAGACCGTCGGAGTCGGAGAGAGCAAAATGGTATAAAAACTGTTCACCGGCAAAAGCAATGTATGAGGAGGAAGCAGTGATCACTGCTCCCGGAACCGCCCCCTTCCGCGAATGTGTCGTGCTCATCCAAAACGGCATCCGTATGCTGGATGAAGACGGGGAACTTGTAAAAACCGCAACAGATGACGGTGAGGAAGTCGACGATGAGGACACCGGCGAAAAAGGCTACAACTACCGCTCCGAACGCTTTGCCAACAGACTGAGAAAAGACCACCGTGTCTCCAAGGTATTCAGCAGCCGCGTGCACGGCGATCCCGCGACCCCTGTTTTTACAGCGTATCCGAATGAACGGGTCATCTTCCGTACAATGATGCCTGCGGATAAACCGAGAAATGTCGGCTTTACCATCCACGATCACCAGTGGCGGCAACAGCCGGATGACCCTCGCTCCCGCGTCATTCCCTTGCAAGGTGCTGTCAGTATCGGAAATACGTTCAACATGGAACTCATAGACGGCAGTGCCTGCCCCGGTGACTATCTGTACCGCTCCGGCAGCTTTAGGTGGGATGTGGAGTCCGGTATGTGGGGCATTTTCCGCGTACTGCGCAACGGTTTTGGTCACAAGTGTAAAACCGCATGCAGAAAGCTGTTTGAGAAAATATGTAAATAACACGTGAAAATGCAAAAGTAAAAAGCCGGTCACTATTCAAAGTGACCGGCTCTCTGTTCTCTTTCCATCTATCAGCCTTTCACTGCACCTGCTGTCAGACCATCAACGATCTGATTGCTGAAACAGCAATATACTATGATCGTAGGAATAATCGCAATAATGATCGCTGCGAACATCTGTACATAGTTTGTGTTGTACGGACCGACGAATTTTGACAAGGACACCGGAAGTGTCTTTTTCATATCATCGGAAATAAATACCATCGCGAGCAGCAGTTCATTCCAGTTTGACACAAAGGACATCAATCCAGTCACAAATAATCCCGTCTTGGAAAGCGGTACTGCGATCGCGCTGAAGCACTTGTAAATCGAGCAACCGTCAATGCAGGCAGCTTCAAAAACCTCCTGCGGCATATTTTCAAAAAAGCCCTCCATAATGTAGATCGTAATCGGCAGCGAAAATGTCACATAAGGCACGATCAGTCCGATTAGATTGTTATATAATCCGATGCTTGAAAACGTCTTAAACAATGGGATCAGCACACAGTGAATGGGCACCATCATACCGATCAGAAAATAGGTCATCATCAGCTTCGCGTATTTCCAGCGCAGTCTTGCAATGGCAAACGCTGCCATAGATCCGATAACCAGACTGAGAATCAACGCCGTGATACAGACGATTGTAGAATTCAAGGTTGCCTTACCAAGGTAGCCCGCAGTCCATGCAAATGTATAGTTTTCCCACTGAATCCGCTGCGGCAAAGCAAAGGGAGAGGTGAAAATTTCTGCATTATCCTTCAGTGAGACGAAAAACATCCACACAAGAGGAGCCAGATAAATAAAAGCAAGTATACTTAAAAATGTGTAAATCAATACTTTTGACAGCTTGATCTTTTTCAAAAATTTCTTCATGTGATCCCGACCTCCTTTCCGCATTTACATCTCGTAGGAATCTACTTTGACAAATTTATTGATAATAAACGTCATAATCAGACACAGCAATAAAAGCACCACACCGATTGCGCTGGCGTAACCATATTTGAAGTATTTAAAGCCCTGCGTGTACAGATGCGTCGCCAGTACCTCCGTCTGATGATTCGGTCCGGCCTCGGTCATATTAAAGATCAAATCAAAAAACTTCAGCGAACCAATACAATTTAATGACATTGCCGTAGCTACCATAGGGCGGATTAACGGCAGCGTGATATGTAAAAACGACTGCGTTTTTGTTGCTCCATCAATATAGGACGCTTCGTACAGGCTCTTATCAATACCTGAAATCTGCGCCATGTAGAGCATCATCGACTGTCCCACATACTGCCATAATGCCACAAACGCAATGACCTTCATCGGCAAATTGATAAATCCCTCCACATCCATCAACCACAACGGTCCCTGAATTTCCCACTGGGCAAGAATCTGGTTAATACCAAGCTTCGGGCTGAAAATGAACATCCACAAAAGGCCTAATGCCGCGGACGAAAGTACACAGGGCAGATAATATATATTCTTAAAGAAATTGCGCCCTTTCCTGATATTTGTAAGCAGCGCTGCCAGCAACAGACCCACAACCAGCTGGGACACGCAGGAAAAGATCATAAAAAACAGAGAATTTTTCAGTGCAATTCTCATTGTTTTATCATTAAAAAGCAATTGCTTATAATTTTCCAAGCCAATAAACTCTGGATTTGTCAGCGCATCATAGCTACAGAGCGAATAGTAAACTGACTGGCAGATCGGAATAAACAGAACAATAGTAAATAAAAGAAATGCCGGTGCTATAAAAAATACGATCGCCTTTTTGTTTCTCAATAATTTGTCCATAAAACCTCCCCTATTTCAGAAACTGCGGAATCGTATTCCGATTCCGCAGTCGATGTCAATTCGTTGATAAGCGAATGATTTTATACTATTTCCATACATTGGTCTGATAGAAGTCTTCAACAGTCTGTAATCCCTCTTCTACCGGTGTTCCGAGATAAATGGAAACCATTGCATCATCAAATGTTGAACCAGCCTCTGTGGAAGCCATTGATTCGTTGTAGAATCCGAAGGTAGATTTTGCATTGCTGAATACATCCATAACATACGCAAGCTGTGCGGGAGCCTTATCGGCATCGTATTCAACCGTTGTTACAGGAATCTTTCCACCAACCTCAGCAGTATATTTCTGAGCTGTATCATCCGTAAAGTATTTCATGAAAGCAATCACAGCATCCTTATGCTCTGTTGTTGCACTCATTGCAAGACTGTCAGACTTTGCAATGACTCTTCCATCTGTTCCGGGGAATGCGAATACACCACACTTATCCTCGAAGTCAGGATTTGCACCATTGATCTGTCCGATTGCCCATGAACCCTGAATCAGCATTGCAGCCTCTTCATTATAGAAGTTTGCAGTAGCAACATCGTTGGTATCTCCTGCTGCTGTAGGCTGAAAATACTTAGAAATTTCAAGCATTTTATTCACTGCTGAAACCACGTTTGCATCTGTCCAATGTGCCTCTCCGGCATTAAGCGCATCCAGATCCACACCTTCTGAATCACAAAGGTAACCTGCTAACATTGATAAGCACCATGCGGTTCCTGCTGATATTGTGATTGGTGTATATCCTGCATCCTGCAGCTTCTGGCATGCATCAAGCATTCCGTTCCAATCGGTGGGCATCGTGGTGATTCCCGCCTTCTCAAACATCTCTGTGTTATAGAAAACGCAAGCTGCTGCGGTATTGAGTGGAACTGCATAAATCTTTCCATCATAAGTTTGCTGTGAAAATGCACCCTCACCGCCATTAAAAGTATCCATCCATCCGTCAGCTTTCAGATAGTCAGTGAGATCCGCCGTCACACCCGGTTCAACATAAGTGTCTAGATTTGGTCCGGGGCTCACGATAAAACAATCCGGTGTCTCATTGGAAGCAACCAGAGCGTTCAGCTTGGTGTAGTACTCCTCCAAGTTTGTCGTAATCGGAGTTACATGATATTTTCCTTCATAATCCTTGTTGAATCTTTCAACAACGTCCTTGTAGCCCAGAGAGATCAGATCCTCTGTTGCATTCAGGTCATCCCAGAACATCCATGTGATCTCCTCAACCTCTCCATCAGCCGGTGTTGCATCATTACTTGCAGTCGCATCATCGCCTGCCTCATCAGCCGCAGCGTCACCCGCAGGTGCAGGATTTGAAGCATTGCTTCCGCATCCAACTAAAAGCGAGGACAACATTGCTACACTCAGTAAAACTGATAAAACTTTCCTTTTCATCATTCTTACCCTCCCTAAAAATTATTGTTTTTTAATACAAATAAAGCATAGCAAATGATGTCTCATCCTTCTTTCCAATAGTTGCTTGACATATATCAATAATTGCTATATTTCAAATTCTTGTTATATGCGTATTGTCTATTTTCCCATTTTTTCTCGTTTTACTTTTGGTTGTTTTTACTTTTCACTAAAAAAAATTAAATATTACTATGTGAAAATACCCTATTTTTATTTATATTCTTTTAAATATATGGTAATATAAACATGTTGATATAGCAATTTTTATTCTATGATAATTACAATCATTCAAGGAAAGCAATTTTTAATAAAACATTGGCAATTTTTATAACATGAAAATGTCGGAAAGGAAAGACGTCTTATGATAGAAACATTAAACGGCATAAAAGAGACGGTCAACTACAAGCAGATCAAAGGTTTTCTGCTCTCTGACAATATAGAATATGAGGCGTATCCCGAACATTGGCACACAGCCCTAGAAATCATTGTTCCCTTGAAAAACAATTATGAGGTCACCTGCAAAAATAAAACACACCTCCTTAAGGAGCAGGATTTATTTCTCATTAATTCAGGAGTCATTCATAGTATGAAAGAGGCGGAAGGAGAGCGCCTGATCTTTCAGGCAGATCTCTCCATGCTCCAGAATATCCCAGAAATCGAAGCGGTTCTTTCCAGTATTCCTTCCGTATTACATATTACCCCTGAGAATGCCCCGGATATACACGACCAGCTCTATGATCTGATGTGCGGGATTCAAAAGGAATATTTCAGCGGTAATATTTTGTCCGGCAGTGCCATCTATTCGAAGCTGCTGGAAATGCTCGTACTGATCGGCAGAAAGTACACCGGAGAAGGGATCAAAGCCGAAGTAACACACACAAAACAAAAAGAATACGCGGCAAAATTCATTTATGTCTGCCAATATATCCAGGAGCACTGTACAGAAGACATGTCTCTGGACGATGCAGCAAGTCTCGCCGGCTTCAGCAAATATCATTTCACCAGACTGTTTAAAGATTTTACGGGTTATTCCTTTTATAAATATCTGAATAAAAAAAGAATCGAACATGCAGAACGGCTCCTGATCGATCCCGAAATATCGATTACAGAAGCCGCTCTGCAGTCCGGTTTTTCCAGTCTGTCGTCCTTTATCCGGATGTTCAAGATCATGAAAGATTGCACGCCCACGGAATACCGGAATATAAACTGGGAATAACATGGTATTATAGATCCAATGAATCTGCATTTTTGATTTTTAAAAGTGGACGCATTTCCTGCTCCATTTTTTCCGCAGTACCAATCATATATGCCGACTGAATATAATACTTTTTAGAGCCCTTGTTACAAATAAAGTCAAATTGAACTCTTTTGTAACTTCTCAGAAACTCTTGAAATGCGCTCTCCGCGCAGCCATAATTAAACCACCAGTTTAATTAAATTCAAAAGGGAATTGAAAACACCTCCATGAATGATATTGCAAGAGCCACTGGTTATAGCAAGGCAACACTTTATGTTTATTTCAAAAACAAAGAAGAAATCATCAGATATCCTCTTTATTTTAAGATGGTGCTGGAAAATATCAATATTGATTTTGAAACCAGAGATTTTTCACCGGAAGAAAAAGAAACCTTCTTAATTGGAGAATCGATCAATGAGTTGATTGCGACCTACTTCCGGACCAAAATAAAAAGTGGTGAGCTTCGGTCGGATATTCCGGTCGTTCCTACACTTTTTACTTGCCCGGCTCATGAGAGCATGCGACATGGTTGTTTTGGCATCACCTGTCTACCGGGCAAATGTACCTGCTGCCGTAAAAAATCTCTTTGATCGATTTCGTGGCACTGCCATGGAAGAGACAAAAACCTTCCCGAAACCAAGATTTTCTCCGAACCAGCGCTTTTTTCTGCTGACAGCATGCAATACCCCTGCACCTTTTTCTTTCCTGATGGGTCAAAGTGTCGGCGCAAAAAAGCGATGAAAGAATTTTTCAAAACCGGAGGCATGAAATATCCCGGATGTTGTGTCTGGACCGGAATGAATAAACAGGAAATACCCTCTCGTATCAGAAGAAAAATCGAGAAAGTATTCTCTTAGTCAGTATTCTCTTAGTTGTCTCCTTTCACGCTTAACTTTACGTAACATCACGCCATTTGTACACGAACTATTCGTTGATATTCCAAACTCAACCGCTGGTTGGGGAGATGATTGAGCCTGAAATTGCTAAAAAATAGCAGAATAAACAAAGAGATACAAAATGAACTATGCATTACCAGGTGTAAAATGTCCATCATTTCCGCTGAAATCAGTAATTGTAAAAAACGTGCGATAATGCTCAAAATATCCACCGGTAAATCCATTATGAAAAATATCTGCAATATAGGATTGCGGAGGAATAATAATAAGTACTCCCACAAGTAGTGGAATAAGTAACCTCTTTATTCGCTCTGACATAAATTCCTTGACAGAGCGTTTATTTAATGCATACATTGCCGACACACCAGCCAGAACAAACAGTCCGGTCATCCACCACGGATAGACGCACAGATCTACTGCCGTCAGTGCCTCACTCGGCGTTCCATTTACATAAAATAACTCATTCATGTTGTTGTATATGTATGCCGAATGAAACGGAAACAAAAGTAACACGCATAAAATACGAACATTATCAATATAGTGCTTTCTCATCATCTAGCTCCTCTGTGAAACTTCCATCCTCTTTGTTTTTGAAACCGGCAATCTGCTCGCCTGTACAAATTGAGGATTATATCACGGCGTATTGTGTGCTGGGAGCAAATGGTATTGTCTCTACCAGATGCTTTTCATAATAAGGCACTTTTCCAAAATCCTGATGCATTTCGATAGCGAAAAGAATTCCGAAAGCACTAAGAATCATCCCACCAATCACACATAGCGGCCATAGAAATAAATGGAACACGCACCAGACGAAAAGTGGCACAACACCACCTGTCAATAATCCGCTTCCAATCCATATTCCTCCGTAATGTACGGAGTTTATTTTCGGTATCGAAATTTTCTTTTTCAAAATTTCTTCCTTTCACACTCGAATTTTTTCAAGTCTGACAACACCGAATTCATCCGCATGTGTCAAACATGATCAAAAATGCCCTGAATCGCGTCCGTAATATTCATAATGTCCGGCATATGTATGTGATCGATTTTGGAATAACCTCTGGCTCTCAGATCCAGTAATGCCAGTTTTTCACAATGAACGTATCCATCCATGCTTCCTGCCTTCACAAAAATACGCAACGCACCGGCTTCTCCATTTTTTGAAATCGGACATCCGATAACCTCGCCCGACTGATTGAAAAAGTCCTTGCTTGTAACAAGCACAGGACTTTTTATATATTCCACTTTTAAGATATCTCCCTGATGTACCGGCTCCTTCATTCCCAGACCTCTCTTCCCATCTGCTCTCCCCAGTCATATTCGCCGTCTAAGTCTAACTGTCCTCCGAACTCAGCTGCTCTTTCTTCCAATGTTTTATGTCTGAATGGCTTCATCAATACGATCATTCCATCAGAAATCTGAACATCCAAAATATCATCAATCGCTATGTTTGCTTTTTGCAGATCATCTTTCGAAATCCGGATTCCCTGACTATTCCCCCAAGGTTTCACCTGTGCCTGCATATAAACACCTCCATTTCTGGTATATACATAGTATATACTAACAAATATACAAATGCAACTTTGAATTTATCCTCTCAGATTATTTAGAGCCTCGGGATTCGTGGCGATGATCGTTGCAAGATATGCATCGCATTTTTCACAATCCAGCCCGCAGTATGCAATCATATTCCTCATGTTTATGTACCTCCCAAAATTCCGACTATATGTAAATCTACAGTGCCTGAAGAAACGCGTGCAACAGCTCATTGACCTGCTCCGGCTGATCATCGTTCGCATTGTGTGCTGCTCCTTTGATGATAGAAAGAGGGTATCCTTCCTTTTCGTGACACGCTTTGTTATACGCCATGACCTTGCCTGTTTTATCATGCTCACCCACCAACAGCCACACGGGACATTTGATGTGCATCTCACAGATCTCCGGAATAAACCCGGCAAAGCCTATGTACATCAGCCTGCATAACTCATCTTTCGTATAGTCCGTCAGCATATTCAGCATATTTTGTCTTGCATGCTGCGTACTGCCGCACATCTTTGCCATAGTGTTTCGCAAAGTTCTGTCTGGATAGAGCCTGAACATCCACTTTGTCTGACGCAGCCAAAACAGATCCGATCTGCTGTAATACGATGGATTGTACGGGCAGGTTCCGATGGTAAAGATCCCCTCCACCATGTCCGCATACTTTTTGTAAAATGACTGTGCCACAAAGCCTCCCGCAGACTGCCCAACCAGCACCACATGCTTGATATCTTCGCCATCAAGGATGTCTTTGAGTTCTTCAGCGGCATTGCAGTACGAAAAGTCCTTGTATGGACGTGATTTTCCGTGTGCAGGCGCGTCCCATACAATCATCCCATATTGCTTAGAAAATCCTTCAATCTGCCTGTCAAACAGATGGTGATTCGCCGTAAGTCCCGGAAGAAACACAAGGTAAAACGGCGAATCACATTTTTCTATCCAGTAATAGGTACTTCCGCGCCCAGACGTAATATGCTTCTCTACCATTACCGTTTCTCCAGCATTGCCACGCCTGCGCTGGCAAGACCGATGCCAAGCAGAGTGATAGCGGTCTGCTCATCCAGACTTCCCATACAGGACAATACCACAACGGCTACACCCATAGCCAGCGTCAGTGCTTTAAAAACAGTAGAAACGATCTCTCGAACGGACTTCTTTTCCATCTCTTTTTCCTCCTTCAATAAATCCATCTTTGTTTTTCCGGAACTGATCAGTACTCTCGCAGCTCCGGTTCTCACTGATATTCTACCTGTTAATCCACCCTGCGTATAGACATATTTTTCAACGATATGTGTCAACTTTTCAGGTATATAACATTATTGTCCCAAAAAATAGCCGTCCCTGGCATTTCCGGAAAGGTTGAGTCTGTACTGATTTCCCCAGAACAGGTCCGCGTACACCTCTCCCTGTACCTCATGCGTGTTCCCATCCTGATTCACGACGCTCAGGCGGATCGTTGCCTTAGAGCCATCCTCGATCTCTGAAGGAAAGTCCTCTGGTATGAGCTGAAAATTCACATTCAATCCGTTCTGCAATGCCTCTCCGTTTGCCTCGCGCATGGACTGATGTCCGGATATTTTTCCGCAGTCTACTTTTATCCCCATTCCATACACCGCATCTTCCGCGTAGTTGATGACTGTAAATCCCAGTACTTTCTCTGTCTGATCACTATGCGAAAAATCAACCTGCGTATTGGACTCCACGGACGCACCGCCCAATACTACATTGGACAGTCCGGTCTTTCGGATGAGCTGTTCCAGCCGGTTAATATCTGTTCCCACTGATTTGATATCTACACCTGCATATTCGGACGCTTCGCTGCTTGTAACGGAAAGTATCTTTGATTTGCCATCCACATGATAGTCATAGATCACTTCATTCAGATTTCCAACCTCTGCAAGATAAATATAAGCATACAGCTTCAATCTTTCTTCCAAAACCTCCTGTCTTCCGTCCGAAAAATCATTCTGAAAGATCATTTTCCAGGAATAGGGCTCCTCTGATGTCTGGAGTTCATTGGTAAAACCTCCGGTATAGGCAGTCATATTCAGTGCATTGACGATTTTTCCATTGGACGGCATATTTCCAATGTAGGGATTATAGACCGCATACAGACGGGACGTCAGCGGCGAAATCATCTCTCCGTTTGCCCACACGATCCGGTCTCCAATCCAGACCTGACGGATCGTCTCCGATGCCATATAGCTTTCCTCAGCAGTGGTCTGATAGAAAATACTCTTTGGCACACAGCGGACAGATATTTCCACCACACCTTCCACTTCATTGATCTCTACATTCTGGATGCCCTGATCCGAGGTACTGTTTACCGCGACAGCCAGCTCTGTCCCCGATACATCCAGATTGTACGAAAGATAATCGGTGTTCATATATTGTCCGTCCAAATAATATCTTGCACCAAAAACCAATACCGCGATGGCCCAGACAACCGCTACACAGAGGATCAGATTCCTCCGATGCTTCTTTTTCGTTTTTTTCAAAAAGTCTATCTCTTTTTCTTCCTTGTCTGCCATCTCGATATCCGGTGCCTTCATCTGTTCAAATACATTTCTGCATTGTTCGCACCCTTCCATATGTGCTTCCACTTCCCGATTGGTCACATCACTGGTAAGCTCATCAACATAAGACGGCAACAGGTCCTGTATGATCTCACACGGAATTTTACTCATGCTCTTCCATCTCCTTTTTTAATCTTTCCTTTGCTCTGTAAAAGTTCACTCTTGCCCAGTTTTCCGTCCTTCCTATGATCTCACCGATCTCACGAAAGGATAGATTACCGAAAATCCGAAGATATAGGATCTCCCGATAAGGCTCCGGACACGAATGCAGTTTTTTCATAAGATCGACTCGTTCGATCTGACTAAAGATCTCCGCTTCTACGCTTGTTCCGGTCAGATCTTCATGCTCATCGATCGATTCCTTGATCGGATGCTTTCTTTGATATGCACGCAATTGATTTTTTGCAATGGCACAAAGCCACGTAGACAGCTTACAGCTGCCATCAAACCGGTGGATACACCGGACTGCCTGATAGAACGTCTCCTGTGTTAATTCTTCCGCAAGATCTACACTGCGTGTCTTTGACAACAGGTATTTATAGACGGTCCTGGCATATGTCTGATAAATCTCATCCATGGACTGCATTCCTTCGCCTCCTTCCCGTTTGTTTTTCTGTTCTCTATCCATTCATGCTTTTTATATGTGATTTGTTACAGTATTTTACAAAAATTTGTAACAAGAAAACAAGGAGGGGGCAAAAAAGCCCCCTCTTTTTCAATCCTGTATCTCCATTTACCTTCGTATGGATCCCCGCTGCCTCTACTGTTTTGTAACCAGTATACGGCGCCTGATACAACAGAAGATCGCCTGATACAAATAATGAACGCATACCGCTGCTGCTATCAGTATGATCACCGTTGCAATATCGGTGACCAAAATGCTTTTTGTTTTACTTAATAATTGATTTGCCCAGGTGTATCCGAAGACCATCTGCATCGCATAAAGCTCCAGCGAGGAAGACCCGATCGCCCGGATGAGTTTGTTCTCCTTGATCAGACTGACCAGATACGCGATTCCGATCGCTAACGGAATCACAAGAATGTAAAACATATCCTCAATGGGCTGATTTAATTTCATCTTGTACGCATAACGATATGCCAGTATGATATCTGCGGCAACTATGAGCGCAAAGCCTGAGAGATAAGCAGCTCTATGACCGGTGATCCTGCGGTTTGTATGAAATCCTGCAAGATAATATCCAATAAAAAATATCGGGATCCGATTCCACCAGATCGCAATCGGAACCGTTTTTACACCGTATGTAAACAACAGTGCGATGATGATCCACACGATTCCCAAGGTGAAAACCGCGATCATACGATTCTTCTCGTCGAATTTCTTATATAGCGGAACGATCAAATAAAACAGCATGATCGCCGGCAGAAACCACAGAAACGCCTTCCCGCCATTTTGTATCAGATCGATTCCAAAAATCACCTTCAGCACATATACCATATCCCATTTGTTTAACCATGCAGCGATGAGTACAAAAAGAATAAATTTACAGTACACATTTCGAAACCGATTGCCGATAAATTGAAAATAATTGCCGGTATCACTGCGGTATAACGAATATCCCGACAGGAAAAAGAAGATATCTACACCGATATAAGAGATCTGCTTGATAAAATTCTCAATCTCACTGCTTGATAGGTTGATCCATAAATGAAAGATCAAGATCTGCAGCGCGGCAAATGCCATGATAGATTTTTTGTTTTTCATACTTAGTTATTCCCAAATGAATCCGGTGACATGACAAAGAATACGTAGTTACCCTTTTTCTGTACAAACATCTTATCCGCCGATGTGCAGATATTCCAGTTGAGTTTATGCTCTTTCTTTAAAGTGGCAACCAACTCGTCCGGTGTATCTGTCTTAAAAATATATCCGACGAAAGGAATGGTACCGATCATCGGGCCAAATGTCACACCCTTCTGAAATCCCTTGATCTCTACCTCGAAACCTGCCAGATAGCCCTCTTCCACAGGCATGGTACCCATCATAACTTCTCCGAAGTTACCTGTTTCTACGATCTTAGCAGCAACCTGTTCGATGTCATCCGTTTTTTCTATCTCTGTTTCAAAGATCTGATATAACGAAGCTGCAAAATCACCATTGTCTGCAGCTGCATCATTTTTGTCTGTCTCATCCGTTTTGTCCGGCTTTGTCGGTTTGTCCGTTTTGTCCGGTTTTGTCGGTTTGTCCGTTTTGCTCGGCTTGTCTGTCTGCGCAGGCTTATCTGTTTTGTTCGGTTTGTCTGTCTGAGCCGGTTTGTCCGGTTTGGCTGGTTTGTCCGTTTTGTCTGTCTCGCCTTGATTCGGGGCAGTATCTGCGTTTGTATCCGAACC
>JALELN010000101.1 GCA_022771765.1 Lachnospiraceae bacterium
TATGTTGCACTTCGCCCTATTGAATTCAAGGATTTCTACAAATTCATCCTCTGCAGACAACATGCAACTTCCACGTGCACGGTGTGGCAAAACTGATCGACAGGCCTTACCCGTTTCAGTTCGTACCCGCCATCACACAAAATCCGCAGATCCCGCGCCAATGTCGCGGAATCGCAGCTCACGTAGACGATGCGCTCCGGCTGCATCTTGAGCATCGTGTCCAGACACGCCTGGTCACAGCCCTTGCGCGGCGGGTCGACCACGATCACATCCGGATGAGACATATCGCCTGTATTGTTTTCGTAAAACTCCGGCAGCACTTCCTCTGCTTTTCCGACAAAAAATTGCGCGTTTGTGATACCGTTCAATACTGCGTTGCGCTTTGCATCCTCAATCGCCTGAGGCACGATCTCCACACCATAGACCCGCCCTGCCTTCTGCGCCAGAAACAGGGAAATTGTCCCGATACCGCAGTATAAGTCCCAGACGCTCTCCGTTCCGGTCAGACCAGCGTATTCCAGCGCCAGAGAATACAGTTTTTCAGTCTGCACCGGATTCACCTGATAAAAGGACTGGGGTGAGATCTGAAATGCCACGGCTGTATCCGTCTGCGCGAAGCGGTCATCACTACAGTCTCGCAGATGGATATAGTCTGTGATATACGGCTCGCCCCAGATGCAGGTCGTCTCCTGACCGAGGATCACGTTTGTGTTTTCCTGATTGATGTTAATGGAAATACTTTTCATGCCGGGAAGCATACACAAGCGCTCTACCAGTGCATCCTGCGCCGGCAGCTTTCGCCCGTTGATGACCAGCGCGACCATGATCTCTTTTGTGGTGAAGCCGTAACGGATGAGCACATGGCGCATGAGACCCTTTCCCGTCGTCTCATCGTAGGCGCTGATGTCGTTTTCCCGCATATAATCAAGCACCATTTCCAGAATCGTTCGGTTTTCCTCTACGCCCAGCAAGCAGTCCGTCACCGGAATGATGCTGTGGGTTCGCGCCGCATAAAAGCCCGCCACAGGCTTTCCCTCACGGTCTGTGCCGATGGGAAACTGTGCCTTGTTGCGATAGCGATACGGCTCGTCCATTCCCACAATCGGCTCCATCACGCGATCAATAAAATCCGCCGCAAACCCACCCAGTCGGATGAGATTGCCGCGGACCTTCTCTTGTTTGAACCTAAGCTGCGCATCGGGTGCCATCGCCTGAATCTGGCAGCCCCCGCAGCGCCTGTGCTGCGGACAGCGCGGCTCACAGCGCAGATCAGAGGGCTTCACCAGTTCTTCCACTCTGGCATAACCGTATGTTTTTTTGAGCTTGGTGATGCGCGCCCGGATCGTATCGCCGATGATCGCGTCCTTTACAAAAAAGGTCAGACCGTCCGCTTTTCCGATCCCTTCGCCGCCCACGCCCATATCTGTGATCTCTAATTCCACAATATGATTTTTCTGCATATCTGTTCTCCATAAAATATCATGGGCAGAACCCATGATATTTACTCTACCAGTTTCTAACTGCTAGATACTTGATCTACGAATATTCGACTCGAACAGGCGGTTAAATCCCTGCCAGTCGGTATTTCCCGCAGGCACATTTGCGAGCAGCTCCTTCATCGTCTCCATCTTGGCATCCAGATTGTCCGCAAAATTTAGTGCCACCGCCTCCGGAATCGCCGGTTTTTTCGGTGATCCGTACTCCAGCTCGCCGTGGTGCGCCAGAATACAGTGCTTCAGTTCGTTTGCCAGCTTGCGCGGGAATCCGTCAATGGCGCGGATGCGCATGCCGACAATCTCCATGCCCATTGCGATATGTCCCAGCAGCTGCCCCTCGTCCGTATAGTCGTTTGCGGGAAATGCGGAGAGTTCCTCCAGCTTCCCAATATCATGAAACAGCGCAGATGTCACCAGAAGATCCCGATTTAAGATCGGGTAAGTATCCGCAAAAAAAGCACACAGCTTTGTGACGCTCAATGTATGTTCCAACAGTCCTCCCACAAATCCATGATGCACGCTCTTTGCTGCAGAATGAAACTGAAAACGCTTGGCAAAATCCGCATCTTCCAGAAACAGACCGCTTGCCAGCTTCTTTAAATAAGGATTGGTAAGGCTTTTCACGTAGCCCTGCAGCTCGCGGTACATTTCCTCCACATTATATTCGCTCACCGGAAGATAATCCTTCGGCTCATATTCGCCCTCGGAAGCCTTGCGCAGACGCTTGATATTCAACTGTAACGTCCCCTGAAAACTGGTGACATCTCCCATGACATTGATATAATCCAGCGCGTCACACTCCTCTATTCCCTGTGAAGAGGGATCCCATATTTTCGCGTCCAGTGTTCCGGTCTTGTCCTGAAGCACCAGTGATTCATAGGGTTTCCCCGCTTTTGTTAACGCTGTCTGTTTCTGTTTGCAGAGGTAGATTTCATTAATACGCTCTCCCTCACGCAGTTCTCCAATAAAATGCATTTCCTTTTCCTCGTATTTCTCTATTTTATTCTAACACGCCCACCTTTGCGTCAATCTCCAGCGAAATATACTCTTCCGCCCCCTGACGTTCATAGGTGATGTGAACCATATCATCCACCGCCAGCGACCGCAGCAGTTTTTCATAATCCTCTGCGGCCATAACTTCTTCGCCGTTGATTTCGGTGATAACATCACCGCTCTGAAATCCGGCCTCCATTGCCGGGGAATCCAGTGCGACATCTCGCACATATACACCCTTTGGCATGTGATAATTCTCGGCAATCTCGTCCGTCACCGTACTGATGCGAAGGCCGAGATACGGCACCGGCTTATCATTCGATAGCAGCTCAATCACGCTCTTCAGTTCGGAAATGGATACCGCTGCCAGCGTTGTCTGCTCTTTTTGCATATTGTAATCCTGCAGTACAAAACCGATGATCTCCCCGTTTGTGTTAATCAGAGCGCCACTGGCATCCGCACTGCCCACCATATCTGTCGTAAAAATGGTATAGTTGCAGTCCATAGTTGAGATCGTATTCCGGTTAGACGTTATATTTCCGGTCAGAATCGAATGGATGGTTCCGATGGGACTTCCAACAGCAAGTACCGTCTGGCCCTGAGAAACACCCACTGAGCTCCCGAGTGTGGCCACTGAAATCTGCTTTTTGGTCTCATCCAAAACATCCTGTGCTTCTACACACAGCACGGCAATACCTGTATTGCCGTCATATCTCTGCAGCTTTGCTTTTACCGTCGCGCCATCCACAAAGGTGACACGGATCGAAGAAGCACCTGCGATCGTCTTTTTTTCTGTCAGAATCAAAATCTGATCACCTGTATCCGCAATGATCACGCCGGAGCCAATTCCCTTGCTCTCATAGGTTGTGTTGAAAATATCGGTATCATTTTTTACATTGGTCACAGATACAATGAACTTGTCCGCTTCACGACCTACTGCATATAATTTATTCTGCAGTGTCTGATACTGACTCAGATCCATCGGAGTCTGTTTTTCAATAATGACAGTCTCCATCTTTTCACTACTATCCTTCTCTTCCTCCTCAACCGGTTTTTCCTCCGGTTCCGGCTCCACGAAAGATACCTGCTGCTGTTCCTCCGGCGAAAAATACTGCTCCAGCCTGGGCTTTAACAGCACAAACGTCAGACAACTGACACCTCCGAATACAACTGCCAACATCAGTGTTTCTACGATGTGACGCAACAACCGTTTCCGGTTGATTGGTTTCTCTTTTCTTGTTTCCTTGATAAACTGAAAATCATCTGCCATATAAAAACCCTCCGGTAATTACCTGATTCCCTATCAGTTTCTCAGTTACTCCCCCGTTTTCTATTCTGAGTCATCCACAAACGGCAGGGTGAAAATAAACTCCGTACCTACGCCTTCTGTACTGATGACATTGATATTTTCACCATGTGCCTGAATGATCTCCTTCACAATCGCCAGACCGATTCCGGTTCCCTTCTTGTCTTTGCCGCGGGACAGATCCGTCTTGTAAAAGCGCTCCCAGATCTTTCCGATCGCCTCTTTCGGAATACCAATTCCGCTATCCTTCACGGAGACAAACACTTTCTCATTTTTCACATGCGTTTCAATTCGTATGGATGAATCATTATGGCTGAACTTGATCGCATTGTCCGTCAGATTATATACGATTTGCTGGATTTTCGACTTGTCCGCATGTACAAACAGCTCATCCCCGGTCAATACCAGCTCCAGAACAATATGCTTGGCATTACATGCGCCCTCAAATGTAGCGGCCGTCTGCCCAATCACCTCATTAATATCAAAATCTGTTTTATCCAGAATCGTTTTTCCATGCCCGCCGTATTGATTGAGTTCGATCAGGCCGCTTGTCAGTTTCGTCAGACGCTCCGTCTCCGTAATAATGATATTCAGATATTTGTCCTGCATCTCCACCGGAATCGTTCCATCCAGCATTGCCTCAATATACCCCTTAATGGAAGTCAACGGCGAACGAAAATCATGCGAAATATTGGAGACAAACTTGCGCTGATCCTCCTCCAGCGTATTCAGCTCATTCGCCATATAATTGAAGGAAGCAGACAAAAATCCCAGCTCGTCCTCGGATGTATCCTCCATCATGCTGGAAAAATCGCCCTCCATGTACTTACGTGCCATGCGGTTCATTGTCCAGATGCGCCTGTAGGTATGCCACAGATACATGACCAGAAATACAATACTGAATAAAAGTAATGTGATGAGAGCCATATAGGACATATTCAGGAAATGATCCGCATCCTGATAAATCTGACGAATGCTCTTGTGGAGCATGACATAGCCGCGCACCTGATAGTCGACCGTGACCGGCGCAAACACCGTCAGCATCTGCTCATCAAAACTGCCGTAAAAAGTACCCACACTATAATATTTTGTTCCGAAATCCGAGATCCGAAAACCCGGAATCTCGTAGGCTTCCCCGTTTTCCTGCCTCCCAATGAGCACAATACCCTTGCGGTCAACGATCCAGATTTCTCCCTCCGCATATGCAGACAATACACTCATCTGCGTTTCCAGCTCTTCCTGTGTCAGACGATTGCGATAATAGTCCTCCGCATAATTGGAGGTGATCGCCAGCGCCTCCTTGTAGAGCCTGGTCGCCTCCGTGCTCTGCGCCTTTTGCTGGAAGGTCCATTCTACAAGTGATGCCACCATCAGAAATCCTAGCACCGCATAGAGCACGATACCGCCGATCAGCTTATATCCAAGCGTACGTTTCATTCTTATTCCCTAACCTCAAATTTGTAACCGATGCCCCATACGGTCGTGATGCCCCAGCCCTCATGATCCTTAATCTTCTCGCGAAGGCGTTTCACATGGACATCCACGGTCCGGGTATCTCCGATATATTCATAACCCCAGATATTGTCCAGCAGCTGCTCTCTCGTAAATACCTGATTGGGAGAAGATGCCAGAAAATATAACAACTCCAGCTCTTTCGGCGGCATATCAATATTTTCACCCATATACATCACAGAATAATTGGACAGATTGACCTCCAGATCCGTATAGGATACCATCTTGATGGAGGCAGTCGCCGGTTTTTCCGACTTTGACGGCTGATAACGCCGCAGCACTGCCTTGACGCGCGCCACCATCTCCTTGGAATCAAAGGGCTTCATGATATAATCATCGGCTCCCAGCTCCAGCCCGAGCACCTTGTCAAACACCTCTCCCTTTGCAGAAAGCATGATGATCGGAATATTGTCCTTTGCGCGGATCTCCCGGCATACCTGATAACCGTCGATACCAGGCAGCATCAGATCCAGCAGGATCAGATTCGGGTTGTAGCTCTTGTACGCCAGAAGCGCCTCCTCGCCGTCATTGACAATCTTCGTATCAAAGCACTCTTTCGTCAGATAGAGCGAGATCAGCTCCGCAATATTATTGTCATCATCTACGATCAATATTTTCTGTTTTGCTACCATTTTGTGTTCTCCTACTTAAATTCCGCAATCGTCACACCCGCATCACCCTCACCGAACTCCGCCAGATGATAATTGTCAATATAGCTGAGTCGTTTCAAATGCGAATGTACCGCGTTTCGCAGCGCTCCGGTACCTTTTCCGTGAACAATCCGAACAGAGGGCATATGCGCCAGCAGCGCATCATCCAGATATTTGTCAAGCTTTGCCAGCGCCTCATCCACCGTCAGCCCAATCAGCATGACCTCCGTAGAAACAGATGCAGATTTGGACATCTTAATGCTTCCTGATCCGGTCTTTTCATACTTTTTCTTCGCGGCTTTCACATCCGCGTTTTCATCGATCAGTACCAGATCATTCACATTGACCTGCGACCGCAGAATACCCATCTGCACAAACAGATTGCCCTTTGCATCCGGCAGCGTATGAACGGTTCCGGTCAGATTCATGCTGAGCACCTTGACCTTATCTCCCACGCGCAGCTTTTTCGGTGCCTGGTGGTTCTTCTGCTGTTGTTTTTTCTTTTTGTCCGCAGCCTTCTCCTGACGTTTGCCAATCTCCTCACGAAGCGCCGTGCGCTCCCGCTCCATATCCTTCATGGAAGGAGCTGCTGCTCCGTACTTCTGGAAATTGCGGATCGTTGCGTCCGCGTAATCTTTCGCTTCTTTTAAGATCGCAGCCGCCTGCTCGTTCGCCTCCCGCAGGATCTTGTCGCGGCTCTCATCCAGACGCTCCTGCTTGCGTGCCAACTGCTGGTTCAGATTCTTATTCTTTGATTTATACTGCTCGATCTCTGCCCGTTCCTTCTCAATCGTCACGCGGCTCGTTTCCAGATCCGCGATCAGATCCTCAAAACTCTGCTGCTCCGAGGTGATGCGCACCTTTGCGTCGTCAATCAGATAAGACGGTAGACCCAGCTTACCTGAGATCGCGAAGGCATTACTCTTGCCCGGTATACCGATCAGCAGACGATAGGTCGGGCTCAATGTCTCCACGTCAAACTCACAGCAGGCGTTTTCCACTCCCTGTGTGCTCAGCGCATACACCTTGATCTCGCTGTAGTGTGTTGTCGCCATCGTACGCACACCGCGCTTATGCAGATCATCCAGTATGGCGATCGCCAGCGCCGCGCCTTCGGTAGGATCAGTTCCCGCACACAGCTCGTCAAAAAGTACCAGACACTGATCATCCACATGGTCCAGAATGCGGATAATATTTGTCATATGCGATGAAAAGGTGGATAAGCTCTGCTCGATACTCTGCTCATCTCCGATATCCGCAAACACGTCGTGGAAAATCGCCAGCTCCGAGCGGTCATTCGCCGGAATATGCAAGCCCGCCTGCCCCATCAGTGTCAACAATCCCACAGTTTTCAGCGAAACTGTCTTTCCGCCGGTATTCGGTCCGGTGACAACCAGCAGATCAAACTCCTCGCCCAGACGGATATCGATCGGCACGACCTTTTTCTGATCCAGAAGCGGATGTCTGCCGCGCCGGATATGAATGCGTCCCTCGGTATTAAAAAGCGGTGCCACACCGTTATAGTCTTTTGCCAGTTCTGCCTTCGCAAAGATAAAATCCAGCTCCACAAGCACGCGATAATCAGATTCCAACGTCACAGAATGTTCTGCCGTCTGGTTTGACAGCTCCGCCAAAATCGCCTCGATCTCCTCCTGCTCCTCGATGAGCAGCGTCTTTAACTCATTGTTCAGATTGACCACGGATAACGGCTCAATGAAAACCGTCGATCCCGTGGAGGACTGATCGTGCACCATGCCCGGAATCTGCGACTTGTACTCCGCCTTGACCGGCAGACAGTAGCGATCTCCGCGCATCGTGACTACTGCGTCCTGCAGGCAGTTTCTGGTACTCTCCTGCGCCATCAGCTTATTTAACTGTGCGTGCACGCGGTCATTCATGCCACGGATATTCTTTCGGATGCTCCGCAGCTTCGCGCTGGCATCATCCGCGATCTCCTCCTCGGAAATAATGCAGCGGCGAATCTCATCCTGCAGGCTGTTTAGCGGCTCCAATGCCGTAAACATCGCGTCAAGACTGTCTCTTGGCGCATCCTCAGATTTTCCTCTGGCGAAATTTTTCATGCGCTTCGCCGTCTCTAACAGCGAACAGATACGCAGCAGCTCAATCGCCGAGAGCGATGCTCCCAGGCGCAGCCTTTGTAATGAGCCGTTTACATCCGTGATCCCGGAGAGAGAAACGCTTCCGTTTTTTAAAATACGCGCCAGCGCATCCTTTGTATAGGTCTGTGCCTCCTCAATCGCCGCACGATCCGTCATCGGTATCAGCTCCCGGCAACGTTTTTTCGCTTCTGTCGAGAAAGCGTGCGCCTCTAATTTATCAATTATTTTATTGTATTCCAGTGTTTGATAGACTTTTTCATTCATAGCTCTTAGTATATCACATGAGAATCTTGCAAGCAAGATTCTCCGCGCCCTCGCGGTATGCGAAGCATAAATTTCCATTCCGCGAGGTGTGCATAATAAAAGAAAATCCGAGACAATTTGTCTCGGCTTCTTTTTTTAATTCTAGCAAGCTCTGCCATACTTCAAAAATGCAAATACTCCCTCAACCATCGCATAATAATTAACCGATTCGATTACTCATCCACCAACAGCTGTGTTTTTTGTAGGATCTACGCATTAACCATGATCACTGTAACTATGATCTCGCTCTATTCGGAGTACAAAAAACAGATCTCCCTCCCGATACCCAAAACATCGCACTTGCGAATGTTGACCACATCGAAATTTATCAATGCTCTTATCCGAAAAACTACTATTCGCAAAAACATTATACTTTTCAGCGGATGGCTGATAACTTTTGTAGTCAAAGAATCTATCCCTCGTTATATCCTTCCATGTGTGAGCCTCATCAAATCGATCCAAGCCCTCAATCAATTCTTTCATTTCCAGCTTTTCCAACAGACGAATACTATTTGTCTCCGTATCAAGATACCGTGTTCTAACTCGTCCATCCTGATATTTTTGTCTGATATACTCCACCACGTCCAAATACCCCCGCTGAAACATACCCTCCACAAGATGCCCGGTGCTTACGGAAGAACGCACCTCACAGTCTTCATCTCCACAAGAAACGTGTATAATGGTATCTTTATAGCTTTCATGTAAGAAGGACAGTACATCTGTATTACGCCTAGCCGCCTCCTGAAGCGAATCTCCACTCTTATCATTCTCAACATCCCAAAACGGCGGCTGCCTCATTAACGATGATAGCTGCCTTTTCCAAAAAATTACCTTATCTCTCTGATCAGGCGCAACCTTCCCTGACTTATTCTGCAGATCAAACAAAGTAAAATCAGGGGTGATTTTTCGTTTATACAACGAACTATGCTTTTGTAATATCATATCGCTGTGCTGCAAAATCTTTAAATTACGGCTCATAACAGGCAGGGTTTCATAAAAGGCTTCCATACTTTCAAACTGCCCATCCAGAGATTTTTCATTCAGTAAAAGTTCTCTCATTTATTCCTCACATATTCCAATGAGTTCATCCAGATCATCATCAAACTGATCGAACATTCCATAAGGATGCGTTTCCTCTGCCCCTTGATTATTAAACGTAATATGATGTATCTGTGTCTGCATTGTTTCATTTAGTTCAAAATAGTACGCAGCAATTTTATCTCTGCTTAACATATTTCGTTTAATACACTTGCGCATACCATTATAGATGTG
This sequence comes from Lachnospiraceae bacterium, assembly GCA_022771765.1. Lineage (GTDB taxonomy): Bacteria > Bacillota > Clostridia > Lachnospirales > Lachnospiraceae > W0P33-017. The sequence goes on from JALELN010000101.1 coordinate 9,653, forward strand.
ATCACTATGAGTTTCAAGAATTACCTGTAATCCTCTGCCACACAAAAAAGCCATAAACTCCATCAATCTTGATTGAGCTCTTGGATGAAGATGGATCTCCGGATTTTCAACAATCAACGTATCTCCTGCTTTACAAGAAAGTGCCGCAATGATCAAGGCAGAAATATATGTCACTCCCGTTCCCACGTTTACAGCTCTGTAATATCGATTGCTTTTCGAATTAGAATATGTCACAACTACCTGATCCACGTCCGGCACAGCATTTACCTGAATCCGAAAATCCAACAAATAATTCAGCCAGTAATTCACCTGATTACTCAAGCTCATGCCAATTTCATCCGGATGACATATAAAATTCGGCTCCAGAAGTTCTTCCTGTCCAAAATATGATAAATATGAATATACAAATTGCCCTTTATTACCAATATCCCACGGATTTTGTATGTTTAATTCATAAGTATTTTGCACACCAACCCGCTCTGCCGATAAATAAATCACCTTATATTTTTCTGCATATTGAATCAACTTCTCACTCTCAGGAGATTCAATTTTCACCTGGGTTCTTCCTTCACCGCCGCTACAGACAGCTGAAAAAAAATACTGCTCTTCATTTGTATCTTCTTCCGACAATCGAAAAATAATTTCCTTATTTCCCTTAACACTATTGCGCACATCCACAAACTTCCCGATTGCACCATACATATCTCGCCCTTGATTATCAAGCTTATGCTGCAAATCCAGCATATAATTTATGGATTGTATCATAGAAGACTTTCCCGCCGAATTCACTCCGGAAAATAATGTGAATTGCCTTAATTCAACCTGTGCCCGATCAATACTTTTATATCCGTCCACAAATACTTCCTTAAGCATTTACAATCTCCTTATATTTACGCTCTACTGTTTCAAATCGCTCCTGCACATGAACAGCACTGTCTACATTATATGTTAATGCATTCAAAAAAACACTATCCTCCAGCATTTCATCGACAGCCGCTCTTTCTATACCCAAAGAAATTTCTCTTCCGTCTTCTTCCAATAATGCAACAAAATAGAACAAACTTTCAAACAAGGTCATGCTGACAGGTCTTCGACGTCCGCTATCTGTCGGAATCCGAAATGCATCCTCTCCTAATTTTTGATAGCAGTTGTTCATTACTCCCAAAAAAAACTTCACCAGCACACGTCGATTTTCTTCCTCAATCCAGTTCAAATACTCCATAGACAGCCCCAAAAACTCTTCTATATCACTTCTATAAACCACTGGTTCTCCGTTCTTTTTCTTCAGGCATCCCTTATTCATAAGGTAAAAACTCAGTGCACGTAAAATAATATATTTATCCTTCATATGGAGGGTACTGATAGAATAGCCTGTTGCACTCTTAAACGCATCACTTGCTGCAAGTTCATTTAGCATTCTGGTTGCAGGCCCCTGATAAAGAGCATTACGCATTTCTTGATTATTCAATGGTGTACCACCCCGATTGACTCTGTCAAAAATATCGAATCTGACCCGATCTGGCGTAGGGTATTTAATAATCTGAATAACAAGCTGAAAATCTTCTATTTCAGCCGCATACTTTCTCTTTTTCTCATCATTCTCCAGATCCCGAAAACGACAGGAATTCAACTCCTTCATAATTTTAAGTCCACTGATTGCGAACTCATTATTCAAATACCGAAAGAACGTTGTGAGTCTCTGTCTGCCATCTACGATAACCAACTTTCCTTCCATCGTTTCTGCTAAATAAATCAATGGCAACGGAATTCCCATAACAACTGATTCTATCAATTCGGATTTTTGTCTCGTATTCCAAACTTCATTTCGTTGAAAGTCTGGATCCAGACAAATATTCCCCCTGTCATATCTTCGCTTTAATTCAAAAATTGAAAACTGCACTCTGTCTATCTTGATATTTCTGGCCGGATAGATGGTTTCTGCCCCTATCTCACTGTCTGTATTATAGCTGATCGTACCGGCATCATCCACTCCATCCGTATCTTCCATTTCATCTTTTTTCATCATTTCTTTATCCGTTATCATGATACTATTACCTCAGCTTTCCGATGATTACAAATATTTGTGTGAATTATAACATATATCCACCAATATGTAAAATTTTCACCAAGTCAACCAGACTCAGGCACAGATTCATTTCACCTATGTGACTCAACACTTTTATGTTGCATAGGTTGAATGATATATTTTCACTAACAAAAATACCCGGAACATTACTGCTCCGGGTACTTTACTCTTACAATAGTTGCAATCTCAATTAAACTAACTCGATGACAACAGTCATTGCGCCGTCACCCTTACGCTCACCGATCTTAACGATTCTGGTGTAACCACCCTTGCGGTCAACGTACTTCGGTGCGATTTCATCAAATAACTTTGCAGGGAGATCTACCTTCTTGGTATTTCTCTTGCGTCCTGCCAGCTCCGTAGGAACCTCTGTTACAGGGTAAAGAATCTGTAACATCTGGCGACGTGCATGCAGACGAGAAGGCTTATCCTTCTTGATGGTCTTGTCAACTTCGTCATATACGGTAACTTTCTTTCCATCTACAACTTCCTTTACACGCTTGCCATCAGCATCCTTGCGGGCAACCTTAGCCTTAACGGTAACTTCCTCGTAATTGTCCTTTTCCTTTACTGCCAGAGCGATGAGCTTCTCAGTCCACTTACGGATCTCCTTTGCTCTTGCCTCGGTAGTAACGATCTTTCCGTTATAAATTAACTGCGTAACCTGATTTCTCAGTAATGCTTTTCTCTGGGAAGAAGTCTTTCCCAACTTTCTATACTTTGCCATTATTTTTTCCTCCATTTGTGGTACATCGGCATGTGCTCTTCGGACTTATCATGTCAATGCCGGCTATTGCCACATATTATTCTGGTACCTTCTCGATTTGCTCCGCAAATCGAGAAGTAGCGGACAGCATTTGCTGTCCTTTATTCATCGCCGGAATTAAGCTGCAAGCCTAACTCCTTTAACTTTGCCAATACTTCCTCTAAAGACTTGCGTCCAAGGTTACGAACCTTCATCATATCCTCAGGTGTGCGG
>JALELN010000104.1 GCA_022771765.1 Lachnospiraceae bacterium
CGTCTCTACCGGAAGAAAGCTGCGGTTTGAAGCCGTCAATATCAACGGTACATACACTTCAGATAAATCCTTCTTCCGATACAGTTTTACCTGCTGCCGCCTGCTCCCATCACGGGATACATAATAATAGGTAGGAATGAGTGCAATCCGATCATCACTGTCACGCATGTCACCGATTGTCTTTAGCTGTACTTTCACGCGATAGCCCAGTCCCACCGCCCGGGCCGAAGGATTGAACGGATGATCTCCGGGCAAAATCGGAAATACACCATGCATGACACGCTCCGAAATCACATTTCCTTCCAGATTCCTTTTTCCAATCCAATAGGCAAATGCCTTCTTTGATCCGTTTGTCTCATAAAATACGCTGCGCCAACGGGGATAATCCACGATGTCTGTCAATGCCAGATCGTACATGCGTCCGATAACCGTCACGGTCAATTCATCATACGCCCCGTACTCTGACAATTCCAGATTGGCCAGATAACCATTTTTATCTATTCCACCGCGCTCGGCAGACTCGTTTTTTGCAATCGTACGATAACGAATCCGGTAATCTCCTTCGTGTACGCCCACCGGAAGATAAAATGTCTTTCTTTCGGATGGCAGATCAATCCATGTATCTTTTGTATATCGTACATTTCCGTCATATACCTCAAATGGAAACCGGATCTGACGCCGCTTTACATATTTCTCATAATTTCGCGTGCCATATCCTTTTTGATCTTTATGCGTTCCGACCGTAGAAATACCAACTGAGAAACTTCTCCCCAATACCAGGCTGAAATGCTGTGTAGGAACTACCTGTTGATTGTGGGCAGTATCGTCCGTAATACCTCCTTTACATGCAACCGGCGTGTGAACAACCACCGGATTTACATACCTGATCAAATGATCTTCCCTCTGCTTATCTGCTATTTCACGGTAAACCGCCACTGCATGAGTATCACAGCTGCCATTGCGCTTTGTATGTGGAATGGTCATATCTTCACTGCGAAATGACTGCAACCGCTCACCATGCTGTCTCTTTGGCTCAGGAGTCCTTATTTTCGTATATGATCCATCCAGAATCGTCTCTCCGTCGATCACAAACATATCATTCCGAACCCTGACATCTCCAGCCGCTCTCTCTGCAATCTGTTCCAGTTCCTCGCTGCTGATACACGTACCGCTCGAGAGATCACCTCCATTCGCAGAAGCATGGCTGGTCGGTATTATCATATAACTGTTCAAATCACGCTCCAATATTACATGTGGCTGATACAATCCTCTACACTCCAGTGGAAGCACCGGTAATGCTTTATTCTCCACAATCACCTGATCCAGCACATACAACCGCAGACTTTCAATCCGGTAATAGGAATACGGACGACTTACATAATATGTAAAATTACTGATATAAGATTCCATCGTAATGCCATCTTCCGTTTCAACCGGATATTGGTATTCCACTGCAATCTCCACAGGTACGGACACTGTACCGTAATAATGTTTCATCACGCCGCTATAATAATATTTCTGCATCTGACCGGACACGAATACATCCTCTCCGGTCGGTATTCCCTTTGTCGTGTCAAATGCCGGATTTTCTGCTGGAGCAGCCTGAATACGTAATACATTACTCTCTCCGCACTCTGTTTCACCATACCTGATCCGCACCCGATCCTCGTCTTCCTTTTCTTCCTCCTCCTGCAGCAGACCCGGAACCGGAGGAAAAGAAACCGCTTTATTGTAATGCGTGCGCAACGCCTGTGCGTCTGCCCAGTTTCTCGCATTCATGATCCCGGCAGCAGTCGTATACACCTCACCGTGCAAAATACCGGCATCATCCATATATCCTAATGCCTCGCCGTTTTCTACCACAGTCATTATCGCATCCAGATAGACAATACCGCCGTTTTTATACAGATCCTTCTGCCATTCCTTAGACACTGCGCCAATCTTTGCAAAAATGAGTGTCCGATCACATTTAAAATAGTTGAATGTATAATTCGGATCTGACGGATCCGTACGTGATTCACTACTTTGCTCCGGCTTTACCCGGATATATTGACGCGCGCCGGAACCGGTCTGCGCCCGCTTGACAATCCAGCCGATTGTCCGATAGCGCACACTGCTTGATGCCTTTTTATCCCGCGTCGTTATCAACAGATTTCCATTGGAATCAAATTTCAGACTTTCATGATAAAGATCCGTCTCATCCGCAGCCACCATCCGCGGATGAAAAAGATATACCGACAAGAGCAGCACAAGCAAAAAAACTGTCCGCACTGCCACGAGCGTATTTCGTTTGTTCATGCAAATCCCTCCTTTTATTCATACAGTCGGGATCCGGAACATAGAATCTAAAGACATTAGAATTAGGGCTTCATTTTAGCATAGTCCCACAAAAAGTGCAATGACTGATACAAGGATAAAAGAAAAAATGAAAAATCTATCTCACAACAAAAAAACAAGGATCGGATTCCGGCTGACAGCTCTGGGACTGTGCATCGCCATACTTTTTACCTGCAGCATGTCTGTTTTTTCCTCCTTACAAGCGAAAAAACAGCCGGATTTCTCCTCCTATACACAATTGCTCTTTCAGGAACAGCTTTCTTCGGACACCATTGGTCTCCACTATACACTTGCACATCCGGAAAATTACGGCATCACAACTCACGAGATCTCACTCGGCTCTCTGGATGAAACAAACATTGTCTCCACGCGCCTCTCCTGCGAAAATATTCGTGCCGCCTGCGAGCGCTACGACTACAATAGCCTCTCTACGGATCAGAAGCTGACCTACGATATTTTAGACTACACGCTTGATCAGAATCTGACAGGCTGTACCTATTACTACTATGAAGAACCGTTAAATCCTATCAACGGTATTCAGGCAGAGCTCCCTGTGCTGCTGGCGGAGTATACCTTCCGAAATCAATCCGATGTGGAAGACTATCTGGCTCTGATCGACACGGTCCCTGACTATTTTTCACAACTGGTAAGCTTTGAAGAGCAAAAAGCAGCAAAGGGACTTTTTATGCCCACCTTTGCCACGGACACCGTAATCGCACAGCTCTCCTCTCTGCTCTCCCCACCTGCTTTTTCCTGCCTGACCGAAACCTTCCCCGAAAAGCTGTCAGATGTCCCCGGTCTGAGCGAGGAATACCAAACTGCTTACATAAAAGAACATCAGACACTTATAGATGAATGCCTCATCCCTGCCTATGAGTCACTCAGTACCGCTCTCTCCCGTCTGCGTGAGACATCGAGAAATGAAGGGGGACTCTGTCATCTTCCGAACGGATCTGACTACTATGCTTATCTGGTGAAAAAAACAACTGCCAGCGCGCACAGCGTTGACGAATTAGATGCGATGATAGCCAAAAAAAGACAACAAGATTTGTCTGAACTAGCAAAAATTATAAAATCTAACCCTGATATTCTGTCTGAAATGTCTAATGTGAAGTTGAAGTGGAACACACCGGAACAAATGCTTGAACACTTAAAAACATGCATGACCGATGATTTTCCCGCAGCACCGGACAATGACTATGAGGTAAAAACCGTGGAACCCGTCATGCAGAAATTTCTCTCTCCCGCCTTTTACCTGACCGCTCCGATGGACGATCCGGATGAAAACAACATCTACATGAACCCGGCATATACCCGCTCCGACATGGAGCTTTTCACCACACTCGCACATGAGGGCTACCCCGGACACTTGTATGAAACGATCAGCTCCTATGAACAGGATTTCACACCGCTGCGCCATGTGTTAAACTTCGGCGGCTACACGGAAGGCTGGGCAACCTATGTGGAAATGCAGTCCTACCATTATGCCGGACTTGATGACACACTGGCACGCGCGCTTCAGCTCAATGCCGACGCTACTTTAAGCCTTTACGCGTCCATCGATATCGGCGTCCACAAAGAGGGATGGGATCGTGATGTTGTGCTGGAATTCTTATCGGATTACGGCATCTCATCTGTGGAGGCTGCCGACCATATTTATGAGCTTGTCGTAGAGACTCCTGCGAACTACTTAAAGTATTACGTCGGATACCTGGAATTTCTGGAACTAAAAAAAGATGCCCGGATCCGCTACGGCTCTGATTACAGCGATAGAACATTTCATCAGGCACTGCTTTCCATCGGTCCGGCACCTTTTTCAATTATTAAAGAATATCTTCCCTTATACTATGACTCCTCCGACAGCAACGCCTGATAGACATCTCGTTTGGAGATTCCCCGATCCTTTGCCACCAGCTTCATGGCCTCTTTGCGAGGAATCTCCTGCGCTTCATAGATGGCCATATGCTCCGAAAAAGACAGCTCCTCCCACGCCTTTTTCTCCTGCTCTTCCAGTTCCCTACGATCTTTACCCGAAACGACCAGGACATATTCTCCTCGGGGTTCATGGTCTTTATAATATAATAAGACATCATCTAATGTCGTTTTCTGATTTTCTTCATACTTTTTCGTCAATTCTCTACACAGGGAAATGGATCGGTTTCCAAGCACTTCACGCAGTTCCTGAAGCGTTGCGATCAGATGGTGAGGCGCTTCATATAAAATAATGGTACGCGTCTCCATCTTCAGCTCGTTGAGTATTTTGACACGTTCTTTTTTCTCCCGGGGCAAAAATGCCTCAAACGCAAAACGTCTGGTGGGCTGACCGGACATCGTGAGCGCTGTAATGCAGGCAGCAGCGCCCGGCAGGGATGTCACGCGGATTCCTTCCTCCAGCGCAATGCGCACCAGTTCCTCTCCCGGATCAGATATTCCCGGTGTTCCGGCATCCGTAATAAGAGCAATGTTTTTTCCCTGACGAAGCTGCTCCACCAGCTGATACGCCTTTTCGATCTTATTATACTCATGATAGCTGGTCATCGGCGTATGAATCTCAAAATGGTTTAACAGCTTAATGGAATTTCTTGTATCCTCTGCTGCAATCAGATCCACTTCCTTTAAGGTACGGAGCACGCGATATGTGATATCTTCCAGGTTTCCGATCGGTGTCGCACATAAATATAACGTCCCATTAGTATCCATAAACTTCTCTGATCTCCTCCGTATAGATTCCCGGCTCCCGAAAGACGATGACCGGCTTTTCCACTGTCAGTCTGGCATTTCCTCCGCGCAACCCCTCGATGAGCACCATATTTGGCTCTTTGTCCACAAAAGGATGCACCATCTTCATACGCTTCGGCTCTATGCCATAATCATGCATCAGACAAAAGATCTCAACGAGCCGGAAGGGGCGGTGCACCATATAAAACCGTCCTTTCGGCTTTAGCAGCTTTGCGCTCTGCGCAATAATATCCTCCAGCGTACAGAGCACCTCGTGTCTGGCAATCGTCTTTGCTTCGTCCGTATTCTGCAGGCCGTGCTGACCGATCATGTACGGCGGGTTTGTTGTAATCACATCAAAAGAAGATGCTCCAAACAGTGTCGAAGCATCCTTGATATCACCGGTTACGATCTCTATTTTTTCCTCCAGCCTGTTGTAAACGACACTGCGCCGTGCCATATCTGCGCTCTCCGGCTGAATTTCCAGACCGGTAAAATGCTTTCCCGGTGTCTTTGCCTCCAGCAAAATAGGAATGATACCGGTTCCGGTCCCAAGATCCAGTACCAGTTCACCCTTTTTTACATGCGTAAACCCGGACAAAAGCACCGCATCCATACCAAAACAAAAACGCTTATCGCTTTGGATAATCCGGTAACCGTTCCGTTCCAGATCATCCAGCCGCTCACCGGGCTTCAACAGATGCTGATCCCACTCACGAGGACTTTGATTCTGAAGATTGTCTGTCTCCTCCGGCATTTGTCCTGTCTCCCCGATCTTTTTTATTACGGTTTCTATAGTGATGATTCCGCCGCTGATTCTGATCACGATTTTCACGCTCTGCGCGTGACTCGCCATCTCTCTCTTTATCCCTTCCGACATCTTTGCGATCACGATTTTTCTGACGGTCTTTGTTACGATCACGATCTCTGCGTTCCCGATTCTGATCACGATTGTCTTCCCGATGCTCATCCTGATTCTCAAGCTCAGGCCTTACGACCTGCTTATTTTCAGAAGCATCGATCTCTTCATCCGCGAGACCTTCCAGTTCCTCCAACTCCTTAGCAGAAAGCTTTACATTTTTTCTGCGGGGCCGAAATTTCAGTTCGTCCACATCGTACTCATGCAATTCTTTCTCATCATCTACTTCAATCAGTACTTTTACCTTCTGACGCAGGACGTTGACACTTTGTACCTCGCCGGTCTCACCAGTAGCAGTCGTGACAGTATCACCCACACCGGGCAGACGACTATTCAGATATTCATAGGTTTCTTCCTCATTTTTCAGGCAACACATCAGTCTACCGCAGACACCGGAGATTTTTGTCGGATTCAATGACAGATTCTGCTCTTTCGCCATCTTAATTGACACCGGAACAAAATCTGAAAGATACGAACAGCAACAAAGCTCTCTGCCACAAATTCCAATACCACCAAGCATCTTCGTCTCATCTCTCACACCGATCTGCCGTAACTCAATACGGGTGCGGAACACACTCGCCAGATCTTTTACCAGCTCACGGAAATCAATCCGTCCGTCTGCAGTAAAATAGAACAACAGCTTATTACTGTCAAACGTATATTCCGCCTGCACGAGCTTCATCTCCAGACCATGCTTTGCAATCTTCTCCTGGCAGATCTTATATGCACTCTTTTCACGTTCCTTATTCCGTTCTACCGTCTTTGTATCTTCCTCGGTAGCCACGCGTATCACTGGCTTTAGGGGCTGGATCACCTGATCATCCGCTACCTCTCTCGGCGCAATCAGGACTGTTCCATACTCGATTCCTCTGGCAGTCTCCACAATCGCATGGCTTCCAACCTCCATTTCAAAATCTTTCGGATCAAAATAATAGATCTTTCCTGCATTTCGAAAACGGATTCCAACTACTTTTATCATCTCAATTCTCCTTTAATGTCAACAACAACAGCTCAATAACAAGCTCAAAATTCACATTAGCGTCCAAACGCATCTTTGCCTTTTCCAACCCTTCCAGAATCAGTTCAATACCATGGTAAGAGCTTGTGTTTGCCTGTTTTTTGATCTCATAAATCTCATCCTTAAATACCAGACCGTTCACATCTGCTGTTGCTTTATATAATAACACATCCCGATACCAGATCATCATTATGTCGAAAAAGTCATTAATATCCAATTTATATTCGCTGATCTGCTTTACCGCACCGATCATTTCAGACAGTTCTATATCCTTCACACGCTTTAATAGCTGCAGCGCTGCGTCCTTGATGTCATTAAAATGCGCAGAGGACGCTAACGTCACTGCCCGTCCGACAATTCCCTGGGAAAAATCAACACAGATATCTGCCTGATAGTCTACCACACCGCATTTTTTCATGAGAAAATCCTTGAGTTTATCATCTGCCACCGGTCTTAAATCCAGACGAATGCATCGCGAAAGAATCGTGGGCAAAAAAACATCTGCGTTTGTTGTCAAAAGCAGAATCACACCATACGCCGGCGGCTCCTCAATTGTCTTGAGCAGGGCATTCTGCGCCTGCACATTCATCTTCTGTGCCTCATCAACAATATAAATCTTATACGGACTGCTGTAAGGCTTCACTGCTATATCCTGATTGATTTGCACACGAATGTCATCTACGCCGATCGTATTTGGTTTCTCATGCTGTACATAGATAATATCCGGATGATTATGGCTCGCCGCCTGTTTGCAGGAATGGCACTCGCCGCAAGACTCTGCTGCCTGCTTCTCACACTGAAGCGCACTCGCAAATGCCTCTGCGATCATCATCTTGCCGGATGATGCCGGCGCATTTAGAATGTAGGCATGGCTCACCTTTCCCATGCGGATCGCATTCTGCAAATGCTCTATGATCTGTTCATTTCCCAATATATCCGAAAAAGCTGCCATAAGCGCCTCCTTACGTTAAAATATCAAGCAACAAACCTTCAATCTCGCCAATTCGGCTCAGAATATCGATTTGGTTTTTTTCATCCTCCACCAACTCCTGCGCCAGTTCATCCAGATTTTCATCAATGAGACGGATAATGCCATACACACGATGGCGTCCCCGGCGATCCAAAAAATTTTCTCTGGAAAATTTATGCGAACGGTTCACGATTTCATTTAGAAAATCCCGAATCAGACCGCGATAACGCTTCATTTCCCGAATGTCCATATGCCTGGCAATCAGCTTACCCTGCACATTGATATCCTGTAGCATATTATTGATCTTTGTCTGAAGATCCGCATCCTCAATGGCGCTGGTCAACGTAAAGCGAAAGCTGTCATCCGCCGGCTGCACATTGTTTGTTCGATTGACCGATGAGAGCGGTGTTGTCTCATTTACTTTAAAATTATCCATATATCACCTGTTTTGTATGTTGCGGATATAGACAGCCATCTGCGCCACCGTCTCATCCAGAACTACATTTTGGAAGGTCTGCTGTATGCCTGCACGCTCCAGATTGGCTGCTGAAAAATCCTCATCATCCGCCAGAAAACGCCGACACAGCTCTTTATAACGAGGTCTTAGCTGCGCCCGCTCACGATCAAGTGCCCGCTGTAGCCGCAGTCCGTCATCCACCTCAAGATACAGCGGAATCAACCGATCTGCTCCGAAATAATCACGAAGCTTTTCATACGCTTCCAGCGTATTGATCGTCAGATAATCCAGATGCGCCACATCCAGATGTTCATGTGCAACAGTAAAGTAATTCCAGATTCCGTGCACGGTGTCATAAGATCGGCATTCAATGATTCTGCCATCTGCCTGAAGCTGTCTGAACTGTTCATCCGTATAAAAATAATATTCCTCTCCATTTTGCTCTCCCTCACGGATCGGACGTGTTGTCCCGGTCACCAGCCGATGGAGTCCCAGCTGTGTGTCTGCAAGCAGACGCCGGTATACCGTATCCTTTCCGGAAGAACTCTTTCCCATGAGACAAAATATATAGCTCATCTGTTTTCCCTTCTGCTTATCTAGTATACTCTAATCTTTCAGTCATTGCAATTACCATTACAATTCCAGCACCTTGATCGATTCTGCCTTTTTGTCCTGCAAACCTTCCGGCATCATCCCATGCGCCCTGATTTCATCCATCCCGCAGATAAAATCCGGATCGATCCGCTCACCGGGAACAAGAATCGGGATGCCGGGCGGATACAGGTAGACATATTCCCCGCTGACTCTTCCGGCAGACGCTCCCAGTTCCACTGCCTCCTGCGCTGTCTCCGTTGCTTTGGCAATCGTACACACCTGCTCTCTTTTACGATACATCTGAAAAACAAACCGCTGCTTTTGCACGTTTGCCTGCTGCAGCGTGGTATCAATCGAAACCAAAGCATCCCACAGCCGTTCGAACCCCTCCGCCGTATCCATCAGGGAACAAAGTGCCGTCACATATTCCCCGGAACACATTTCCAGCTGCAGATGATATTCCGCAAGCAAACGCTCATACAGCTGTCTGCCATCTATGTTACAATCTCTCGTACTGATCAGAATTTTCGAAGGGTCACGGGCAAACGCCTCTGCCTTGTCAAAATCCTCCTCTTTCAGGACATGTAAATGGGTAAGCGCTCTGCTTTTTTCATAAAAGGTACGCAAATGCTCTGCCAGCGCCTCAAAACGTGCCGGTCCTTCTGTCTGCAAAAAAGGAACCAGCCGTCCCATACCCGCCATCAGCACATAGGACGGAGAACTGCTTTCATAGATATCCAAAAATTCTTCTAGCGCCTCTGCCGGAACGCGATCTGAACACAAATGTAAAACGGCGCTCTGAGTAAAGGCAGGCAGTGTTTTGTGTACGCTCTGTATCACAATATCTGCACCGCAGCTGACCGCAGACTCCGGAAATGCGGGATAAAAACCAAAATGTGCCCCATGAGCCTCATCGACGATGAACGTCTTTCCGTAACTGTGCGCAATCCGTGCAATTTCCTCTATATCGGACACAACACCATCATAAGTCGGACTCGTGACATACACTGCCGAGATCTCCGGATCTGCTTCCAGCGCACACCTGATCTGCTCCGGCGCAAGGGCGCCCTGAATATCAAACCTGCTGATGCATGGATAGACATAATGTGCCTGAAGCTGCCGCAAAAACAGTGCATGATACGCTGCCTTGTGGGAGTTACGTGCCATGAGCAACTTTCCTCCCCTGGGCACGGCTGCCGAGATGGCTGCCAATATCCCACAGGTACTGCCGTTTACGAGAAAAAAACTCCTGTCTGCGCCTACATACTGTGCCAGATGCGCCTGCTCCTCCTGCAGAATACCCTGCGCATTGTGCAAATTATCAAATCCATTCACTTCTGTAATATCCAGATGGTAGGCATCTGCCCCCAGATTCATCTGCCGCTTGTGTCCCGGCATGTGAAATGGATAAACGTCCGACCGGTCATATGCCTCTAATTGTTCCAGTAACATTTAATCCAAATACCTCCCCAGATCAGAAATCCAGCTTCCCAGATAAATGAGCCCATGCAGGTGGGCATCCCAGGGCGGCATGAGAAAGCTCCAGAACCGTCCGTAGACATTCTCCCAGGACGGGGCGTTTCTCTTCTTCTTTTTCAAGTAAGATTTCCACTTTTTTTCCATATAAGGATATGTCTGATAACGCTCCATCTGCCCATAGCGCACCTCATCCAGAGCAATTGCATGCTCCGCGCAATAGTTTTCAAAACTCTTCTGAAACTGCCTTCCCTCAAAATTAAGGACACCCAGTGTCTCATAAATACGCTCATATACCACCATATCGCCAATCAGCTCCAGCTTGGTGAGCACCTCCCCCAGATCATCAAAAAATATTTCTGCAAGGGGATAAACCGCAATCCTGCAAATCTTATTATTTTCCATCAGAAGACGAACCGGATACTCTCCGACAGGATAAGCAAATGCCCCCTCCTCAACAGCGTCCACCACAAGCTCTACCGGCATACGCATCTCATCTAACACTGCCACCAGCTCCACAATGAGCTTACTGCCCTCCGCGCGTGACCGCCAACTCCATGTGATATTTGTCTGCGTATCCCATTTAATTGTATTTTTCAAAAAAACCGCAAAATCCGCCTTGCTGAATATCTCGCCAGGCTGCTTCACATATACATAATACAGCCTGTTAGCACCATTTCTCCCAAAACCGGACATTTCAAGAACACCTGGATTTTTCAAAAGCAGACGCCCGCCACGCTCAGATTCCGCCAGCTCCACTGCCAGCTGCTGCATCACATAACCGGCAAGCATCCACTCCAGCGGAAGTGCCAGTTCACTGCTCTTTTCCCAAAGTGCAGTCTTTCCGACCAGATTTCTCTTTGGATTTCTTCCCAATTACAGCCACACTCCAATCCGGTTTTGTACCTTACTCAATACTTTGCGCTCTTTTGCATAACAAAGAAGTCTTGAAATATCCTTTGACGGCTCTGCGATATAAGCTAACAGAGCCTTTTTCAGATCCTCCCGGTCCAGTCGGTCCTCATATTTCAAACAGTCACACATCAGCCGCTCCCGGTCATATATTTTCATCATTCCACCACCAAACGCGATCTGTGTCACACCAAGAGTCAGGACCTTCGGCTCACTATAGTAAGGATGTACAAAAGGATAATTCAGATGAAACCGGGATTTTGATGTATTTTTATCCACCGCAATCTGATACTCTGCGGGCTTTGTGGGCAGATAGCCATAGATGTACAGCGCAGTCTCCATCGTCAGCACACCATCCTCACCAAACAGACGGTAGACCATCTCATCTTCCGACAGCTTTTGCTCCTGCAGGCTATAGTAGCCGTTTTTGACACGCAATAATACGCCCCAGTCCACAAAGCTCTGAATCCGCCGGTAATCAATACCCAGTGTATAGAGCTCTGCTGTTTTCACCACTCCATCGTGGGCTCTGACCAGCTCCCGAATCGCCGCTTCATCCTTTTCCCACTTTTCCTCTCTCGTCATCGGTAAATGTTCCATCCTTTCCGATTTCTTAAACATGTCAATTTTTTCCGCTCAATGCATGTAATATTGGTTCTTTTTTAAGTATACGATGCAGATGTTTGTTTGTCAACGCTGTCGTTTTTTGAAATAATATTTGCTTGAATTTCAATAAAAAGTGTCCTATAATCACTTTAAGACAAAAAAAATAGTCACTAAAGATATTTTGTGACCATCTCAAACCGTATTTAGGAGGAATCCCATGGACGATACCATCAGAAAAAACCCTTCCAGAAAAGAATGTGAAAAAGCGATCCGGCGCATCCTCATCACAGAAATTCTGGAAAACGGTAAAAATAAGCACTTCCGCATGGCAACTGACTTCATCACCTACTTTGAGGCGCTCTATCCCCCCTCCGATAGTCTGACCAAACAGGTTCAGCGGGCAGTAAAGGCTATGAATATGCCTAAGGATGAGGATGGTTTTTTTATCATAGACCGCACACCGGAACAGGTTGCGCAGGATAAAGAGCTTCATGCTTTACTTGAACATGCAAATGCACATATTGAATCTCTGGATGACTGCGAACAACTCTTCCTTGCACTTGACCCGGACTATCGCGATTATATCATCTATCGGATCTCACATTCCGACACCCTGCATGAAAAATATGTAACGATTCAAAAGACAAATAACGGACTGATTATCTACACGAAAGACAAAAAGAAACTGGAGCAGGTGCTCCAGCGTCTTATGCTCCTCAGTTAAACCGGGATGATTCGATTTTTATGAGCTTTGAGATTCTGATCATTTCATTCATCAGAATCTCAGATTTTTGCTCTTTTTAATTTTCTTTCCGCGTCTGCGGCTCCTTCGTGTATCACGAATCGTCTGATAACGGTTGCGCTCGATCCGCCGGCTTTTCATACCGGCGATCTTCTGGCGGATAAGATAGGAATGTGTTCCTAGCCAGTACAGCAACAGGATCAGTAAAACCACGCCTGCGATCACAGCCACTGTGATACCGACATTTTTTGCATTGACCTCGATATGAATACTGTGGGAATCTTTGCTTTCCTGCTCCTGTGTATCGGCAGGCACACCCTCTGCCACCTCTTCGTCTTGCTCCTCACCGTCATTGATATTTTCCGTAAACGTGTAACTGCCGGAACCAATTTCATTCATCCGGATATCTGCTTCACCCACTACTCGATCTGCATACGAATATACCAGTGTGCCTATCACATCTTCATCTGCGCTCTCATACACAACCTTGGAAGTCAGATCAGAGAAAGAAGCGCTGACGGGAAGAATCACCGTCGCGTCCGCATCTACACTTGCAAATTGCGGTGTATCCTCATCCACTCTGGAATCTGTCGCATATTCTGCCACATGCAACAGCTTGAAATTCTCAAAGCAATAGTCAAACATCGTTCGTGTATCCGTATAGTGATCCGGTGATTTCTCTCTCATCACAACACAGACCAGCGGCATATCTCCCTTTTGTGCAAAAGAAACGAGTGTACTTCCTGCCGCATTTGTATATCCGGTCTTGCCGCCTGTCGCATATTGATACAGATGATCATAATTTCCATGAAACGGATAGACCATCAGATGATGATTATGCAGCGGTGTCGCATCCGCATGCTTATTCGTCGGCGGAATCGTGTAAGACTGCGCACCCGCAATCACGCGAAATGTCTCATTCCGATACGCCTCAGCAGAGATGAGCGCCATGTCATGGGCACTCGTCCAGTGCTCCTCGTCAGGCAAACCGTTCGGATTGTTGAAGTGCGTGTTTGTACAGCCAAGTTCCTTGGCCCGCTCATTCATCATCTTTGTGAAATTCGCCATCGTACCACCGACATGCTCACCGATTGCCCAGGCACACTCATTCGCAGACTCCAGCATCATGCCATAAAGGCATTCCTCCATCGTCATCTCCTCACCAATATCACGACTGATATGCGAAGTATCACCCTCATTGCCATATACCGCCTTCTCGGAGAAAGTAACAATTTCATCCAGAGAACTGTTTTCCAGAGCGAGCAGTGCGGTCATGATCTTTGTAATACTAGCCGGATAATTTTTTTCGTCCATATTTCGTTCGTAGAGGATCGTACCTGTCGATATTTCCATGACACAGATGGACGGAGCTTCCACTTTCGGCATTTTGGGCCAGTTTTCCTCCGCATGAACCGGAATTACAGCATTTATCACACATAAGATGACTGCCAGCAGGCAGGCGATCATTGTTTTTTGTTTTTTCATGATTTCCTCATTTTTATCTTGATTTTAGTATTTTCCTATTTTAGTATAATATCCGTGAATATGTTACGCAAGACTTTTTTTAAGGAGACGATCAAACGATATGAGACTTCGGAATATACCCGGTGCAGACGCTGCCGTTGCCGCCTGCCCCTATGTCATTGAAGAACCGGCTGCCCTGCGCGGCAAATGGAATACGCACTTTGAAAAAGAACAGCCGATTCATATTGAGGTCGGAATGGGCAAAGGGCAGTTTCTCTTCGGACAGGCAGCCGCTCACCCTGACATCAATTACATTGGAATCGAGCGCTACACCAGTGTGCTGCTGCGCGCCATTCAAAAAATTGACGCGAAAAACCCGCCGAAAAACCTGCTCTTTGTATGCATGGATGCCGCCGAACTTCCATCTGTTTTCGCGCCTGATGAAATTTCACGGATTTATCTGAACTTTTCCGATCCGTGGCCAAAAGACCGTCATGCCCGCCGTCGCCTGACATCTTCAGAGTTTCTGGCACGCTATGATCAGATTCTCGTCCCTGACGGTACAATCGAATTTAAAACCGACAACCGAGGGCTCTTTGACTTTTCACTGGAGGAAATAGATGCCTCTGATGTCTGGGAAGTGACCGCACACACCTTTGACCTTCATCACACACCGGAAATGTTCGCCGGTAATATTATGACCGAATATGAAGAAAAATTTTCATCACAGGGTAATCCGATCTGCAAACTGATCGCCGCACGAAAATAATTCACATCATACAAAATGTCGCATAAGCTAAACAAAAAGCCTATGCGACATCATTTTTTTCATTCCTGCCGCCGGCATTTCCGGCCTAACAGCAGACTACAGGAGCGCTGTGAATGCATCCACCGCGCATTTTTAGAGATTATCAAGCTGTTAAACTGCGTGTAATTCCACACGCAGATCCTCCCGCCGCTTCACAAAATAAGCCACATACCACTCACGAACCGGTGTCGGTTCAAAAAAGAGCGGCGAACAGATGCTTTTCAGATGAAGCTCAGACTTCACCTTTCCGGCCACAAAAACCGAAGTCGGCCCATTTGCGCTCCCGATCACTGCCACTGAAGAGGCAGCTGTGGCGCCACATCCCTTTGCGATGGGGGAATCGCCTTTTGCACATGCTTTCAGGCAAAGCTGATCCGCGCCAGTCTTCGGCTCGACCCCATAGTAGACCGTCTCAAAATGTGTGGGATACAGCATCTCCGGTTCTCTATCTGTCCGGATACTGTTCATCTGTTCCAGATGCTCCGAAGGCAGCTCGTTCGCCTCGATGCGATCAATATGTAACGTAAATTTTTCTCCAGAGACCGGATGTACAAGGGGAATCTCCTGTTTTCCTCCGGTCAGCGTAAAATGCTCCCCCGGCAGATTCACATCCTGCTCATAAAAGATAGCAGTCAGACCGGATAAGTCCTCCGCATGTCCCTCATCCCACAAGAAATGCGCCCGGGAAATATGATAAGCGAAGGCTTCATCCAAGCCATAATGCTCCATACATGCTAAAACGACCGGATCATTTTCCATTTCGCCGCTGTCCGCCTCTGAATCCGGATCTGCATACGGATCTACAGGCATATAATGAAATCCACTGCTGCCCTGACATGGCAGCTGCACCTCTCCCCGGCTCACACGCAGCAATACATTCGGCGCCGACGGATTTTCCAGCTGCAGACGCTCAAACAATTCCTCATCAAAATTCTCCTCCAGCCCTGCTGCCCGGAACTTCCGCACAAAGGCCGCCAGCTCCTTTGGATCGGTCTGTTTGCAGTAATCAACCACCAGACCTTTTTCGCATGTATACACGGATAAGATCATCCATGTTTCGCCACACCAGCTTACCATCTGATTAACGGGATGCTCAACCGTCGGCAATGGATGCTCCATTTCAATTCCGACTTCAAACGCAGGATCATCCTCTCGGACGCTTCCCCAGAAATTTGTGTCGAACAAAACCTTCCATTCACTCATCGCGAATTCATCTCCTCATATTTTTCCTGCAGATACATCCACCGCTCCATGCGTTCCTCCAGCTGACTTTCTGCCTGTTCTTTTTCAGCCATCAGCTCGTTCAGCTTCACAAAATCCTTCGCATTGGCGGCGATCTGTCCCTCTAATGTTTCGATCTTTTCCTCCAGTCCGGCGATCACATCCTCAATCGTATCCCAGTCCTGTTGCTCCTTGTAGGTAAATTTCACTTTCGCTGAATGTGCTCGTCCCTGTCTTGCACGCTCCTCGGCTTTTGAGAGTGGCGCGGAATCATCTTCCGGTCCATCCGTTTTACCCGAAGACATCTCATTGCCGGCAGACGCCTTCCCGGCACCCACATCCATGGCCGTCATCGCGTCCTCCATCTCCCTCACAAGTGCGTAATCACTATAATTTCCTTCAAACTGACGGATGCCGCCCGGCTCAAACACAAACAGCCTCTTCGTCACACGATCCAGAAAATAACGGTCGTGGGACACCACGATCACAATACCGTCAAAGGAATCCAGATAATCTTCCAGGATCGTCAGGGTCTGTATATCCAGATCATTTGTTGGCTCATCCAGAATGAGCACATTCGGAGCCTCCATCAGCACACGTAGCAGATTCAGCCGCTTTTTCTCACCACCGGAGAGCTTTTCGATGCGCGCATACTGCTCCTGAGGAGGAAATAAAAACTTGTCCAGCATCGATGACGCAGACACCAGACCGTCCTTCGTTCGCACATATTCGGCCGTATCCCGAATATAGTCGATGACACGCGCCCGTGGATCCATATAGGCAATACCGGCAGCAGAATCATTCTCCCACTCCTGCGAATAATAGCCGATCTTCACTGTCTGACCGACCACGACTTCGCCCGCATCCGGCTGAATGATCCCGGCAATCAGCTTCATCATCGTTGTTTTCCCGCAGCCGTTCTCACCCACAAAACCAATCCGGTCACCCTTCAGAAAAATGTAATTAAAATCAGTAAACAACTGCCTGTCAAAGCCCTTGCTGACATGATGCAGTTCAACCGTCGTGCGCCCCATGCGGCTTGAGATAGAGGAAAGCTCCACACTTCCGTCTCTGACAGGCGCCCTGCGGTTTTTCAACTCCTCATAGCGCTCCAGTCTTGCCTTCTGCTTCGTTGTTCTGGCCCGAGCGCCGCGCCTGACCCATTCCAGCTCCACACGAAGGATCGACTGCCGTTTGCGCTCGCTGGCAGCCTCCATGTCCTCTCTGGCAGCTTTCAGCTCCAGAAATCCGGCATAATTCGCATCGTAGCTGTGCATCTGTCCCTTGTCGATCTCCACAATACGATTCACGACACTGTCCAGAAAATAGCGGTCATGGGTGACAAGCACAACCGCTTTTCTGTAGTTTTTCAAATAATTTTCCAGCCATTGAGATGTCTGGCTATCCAAATGGTTTGTCGGCTCATCCATCAGCAATATATCTGCCTCGGACAGCAGCGTGCTCACGATCGCCACACGCTTTTTCAAGCCACCGGAAAGCGTCTCTACAGCCACATCAAAATCCGTAATGCCAAGCTCCGAGAGCATCTGCTTTGCCTGCGCCTCCATAGCGAAATGATCCGTATCCACGTGCTGCCCCTGCATGCCCGACACAGCTTGTATCTCATCCCCGGACACAGTCTGTACACCAAGCGCCGCCTGAATCACGCTCACTCCTACTGCAAACACCGGCTGCTGCGGCAGCATCCGCACGACCACATGATTTGCGAATATGATACGCCCCTCATCGGGTTCCTCCTCTCCTGCTATCATGCGCAGCAGCGTGGATTTTCCGGTGCCGTTGATACCGATGATCCCGACTTTTTCCCCTTCCTGTAAGTAGAAGGAGGCTTTGTCAAACAATTTCCGTTCAGAATAATTCTTTTCTATATTTTCAAGCGTTAAAATGTTCATAGATCCGTTCCTGTTTCTCAAAATATTGTTCATCCGCAACCGGTTCTGAACAATCACCCTTTCAGACTGTGCAAAATCATTGCGTAATTTCATCCCTTTTCCACGACATTTACAACGGCTTAAAATCGGATGCCGGATGCTTGCACCACGGACAGATAAAGTCATCGGGCAGCGTTTCACCCTCATAAATATATCCGCAGACCGTACAGATAAATCCCTTCTTCGGTGCATCTGCCTTCGGAGCCTGCTTGATATTACTCTGATAATACGCATAAGTCACGGAAGGATCATCAGAAAGCACTTCCGCATCCGTCACCTCCGCCAGAAACAGTGTATGCGTTCCAAGATCAACCGTACTCCTTACCCGGGCAGAAATAAAAGCATTCGTCTCCTCCGTGAGATAAATGATACCGTTATTTGCACGGGAAAACGTGATCTCCTTTGCCTTATCCACATCTGCCCCACTCTGGAAGCCCCAATGTTTAAAAGTATCAAAGCTGGATTTTTCCGTCAAAACAGAGACATTAAACATACCTGTCCGCTCGATCATATCATGTGTATAATTTTTCTTGTTCACGGCCACCGCAATACAATTCGGCTCCGTTGTCACCTGTATCACGGTATTTACGATACATCCGTTATCCTTTTCTCCCTCTTTTGCTGTCAAAACAAATAAGCCGTAGCTTAAACGATGCATTGCTTTGTTATCCATGCACTGTCCCTCCTGTATCAAATATTTATAGCCATCATATCATTTTTTACCCCAAAAAGCTACTTGTGATACTTCCAATCAATAAAAACGATAAAATAAAACTCCCCGCCGCTTTACGCAGCGAGGAGTTCTTTTCCTATTTCGAAGGCATCATACTGATAATTCTTCCGGCAAACTCATTGAAATTCTGTGTCTGCAAAATGACACGACCCGGTCCGGTCAGCTTTGTGAGGAACAAGCCCTCGCCGCCAAAAAAGATATTTTTGAGTCCTTTCACTGTCTCGATCTCATAGTTTACGGTTTTCTCAAAAGCAACCACGTTTCCGGTATCCACCTTCAATACTTCTCCCGGAGCAAGCACTTTCTCAACCTTATTTCCGTCAATCTCAAGGAAAACCATACCTGTTCCGTGGATATCCTGTAAAATAAATCCCTCACCACCGAACAATCCGGCTGAAAGCTTCTTCGTAAATGCCACACTCAGCTCTACGGTATTCTCCGCACAGAGAAATGCACCTTTCTGCGCGATCAGTCCACCGCACGTTCCGATATCTACCGGAAGCACCTCACCTGCAACCGTAGACGCAAATGCGATCGATGCGCCGGGACGCTCCGCACGGTAAGTCGCCATAAAAATAGACTCGCCGGAAAACATCCTGCCAAGACTCTTTCCCAGACCACCGCGCATGTTGGAATCCATAGCCACACCTTCACTCATCCATGCCATTCCACCTGACTGTGTGAACATTGCCTCACCGGCCTGTTCAAAAATTACTTCAACTGCCGGCATCGTATCGCCGATTACCTGATACTTCATAAACAAACCCTCCCATAAATATGTAGTTTTCTGTTACTTCTACTATAACATTTCCAGCAAATTATTTAAAGAAAAAAAAGACTACAGAACAAATTCTGTAGTCTTTTATGCGCCTCCAGGGGTTCGAACCCTGGACACCCTGATTAAGAGTCAGGTGCTCTGCCAGCTGAGCTAGAGGCGCTTGCGCTTGCGTTTCCTCAACGCAAGTCATAGTATACCTCCTCACAAAGAAAAATGCAAGCTTTTTTTCAAATTTTTTAAAAAATTTTTATTTTATATTTATTTATAACATTTTTCGCGATAGATACTCAAAAGCACTACCCCAGATTCGCAAATAAAGCTGCGATCTCATCCGGACTCATCTGTCGATTCGGATCAGACAGATCAGGCATCGGCGGCTTCTCTTCTGCTGCCGGTTCAGGCATTGGTTCAGGTTCTTCCTCTACCACTTCCTCCGCATCAGGTAATGAAGCAGCACTCGCAGTATCAGCGGCCATGCTTGCCAGCAATGCTGAAATCTCATCCGGACTCATGATCTTATTAGGATCAGACAGATCCAGATCAGGCATTGGCGGTGCCGGCTCTGCAACCGGCTCAGGCATCGGTTCAGGTTCGGGCTCGGGCATCGGCTCTGCTTCTGCCACTTCATCTGCCACGACAGATGCTTCCGCTGTCATATTTGCCAGCAACGCAGCGATATCGTCAGGACTCATCATTTTATTAGGATCAGACAGATCAGGCATTGGCGGCAACTCTTCCGCAACCGGCTCAGGTTCGGGCTCAGGTTCGGGTTCAAGTGCAGGAAGCGGTTCTGGCTCAGGCTCGAGTTCAAGTGCAGGAAGTGGCTCAGGTTCTGCAACAGCTTCAGAAATCGGTTCCAGATCGGGTTCCCCCATCGGTTCTAACGTTGTCTCTTCCTTCACTTCTTCAAATAATGGCTCTGCTGCCGGTATATCCTCTTCAACGGCATCCAACGGAACAAAATCAGGCAGTTCACCAAGACCTCCTAAATCATCTGTATGATCCGCACTTCCATAAAATTCAGGTGTCGGTTCTTTATTCACAGGTGCTGAAACCGGCTGCTGCATCTGCATCATCTGCGGGGATGCCATAACAACCTGCGGAGATGCACTGGATAACTTATTGACTGCCTGTAAAATCTCATTTCGCAAAGTTAACTCCAACTCACGCAGCTGATTAGACATCTCCATCTGTTTTTGCAAAAGTGCTGCATTCTGATCCTTTGAACGCTCCTCCAAACCGACGGAAAGAGCTTCTTTTGTCTCCTCAATCTTGCTCTCGAGATTAAATAAAAGCTCCAACATCTTATCGTTGGAATTCATCAGCGCATCTGTGTTTTCTTTATTACGGTTGATGGTCACCTTAGCAGTCGCTTTCTGCGCAGCGACCACCTCCTGAAATGGCTCGGAAAACTTATCTTCCAGCAAAGTCAGCTGCTCCTCAATCTCATCAAAGTATTTACGAATCAACAGATAAGCAGCCTTTTCTGATTTCAGAATACTTGCATATTGTTCTTCCTGCTCCTGATCCTTTTTACGAAGACGCTTTACAAACGTAGACAAATCCAAATAAGCACATCCTACAATCACCACGCCGACAACCGCAATCGCGGGAAGCATCTGTGGCATCGCAATCATCAGAAACAACTCCACCAGCAATAGAAACGTAATCGCCAGAGAAGAAAAAAGAATGGTATTCAACGAGTTGTCCTTTTCTTTCCGGTTCGGTTTTTTCTTTTGCAATTCGTTATCCATAAATATCCTCCATGTATCTGCCATCAGGTAGTTCTTCCATACCAAAATATGGATCCAGATAAATACAATATAGCACATATCCGTATCTTCTACAACCAAAAACATAAAAGCGGAGCCCACGTTTTCGCAGACTCCGCAGCTATTTTGATTAAAATTATTTATGCGTGACGTATATTCGTATATTCAGAAATCTCCCGATTGGTCGTAACCAGATCATCCACACTCAGATCATGGACAGAAGAATGTCCGGTGATCCGCGCAAAGCTCTTTAACTCTGCCAGCGTTACATTGAGGTAATTCGCCACTCTCTGGGCGGACTGATCTACCTTCAGGCGCTCACGCAGCTTCGGATCCTGTGTCGCAATGCCCACGGGACAATTCCCAGAACCACAGATCCGGTACTGCTGACAGGCCGCCGCAATCAGTGCCGCACTGGCCACTGCCACGGCATCCGCGCCCATCGCAAGCGCTTTTGCCACATCCGCGGACACGCGCAGACCACCTGTGATGACCAGAGAAATGTCGGAATGAATGGAATCCAGGTACTTTCTCGCACGATACAGTGCGTAGACTGTCGGAACGGTTGTTGCCTCGCGAAGAAACAGCGGACTGGAACCGGTCGCGCCGCCTCTGCCATCGATCGTGATAAAATCCGGCTCCGCATAAACACAGAATTCCAGATCACGCTCGATGCGTCCCGCTGCGATCTTGATACCGATCGGTCTTCCATCTGAGCGGTTCCGAAGCATGGTCACCATTTCCTTTAAATCTTCCTTGGAATTCAACTCCGGGAACTTGCTGGGGCTCTGCACGTCCTCACCGGGATTTTTACCGCGCAGGGCCGCAATCTCCGGTGTCACCTTTTCTCCGGGTAAATGTCCGCCCATGCCGGGCTTGGTTCCCTGACCAATTTTGATCTCGATCGCATCCGCAGCCCGCAGATTTTCGTCTGTCACACTGTACTTATTCGGAATGTATTCGAAAATATACTTATAGGATGCTTCCCGCTCCTCCGGCAAAATACCGCCCTCACCGCTGCACATTGCTGTCTTTGCCATAGCAGAACCTTTCGCGAGAGCTACTTTGATCTCCTTGGAAAGGGCTCCAAAAGACATATGCGAAACATACACCGGATTTTCCAGAATCATCGGACGCTTCGCGTGTTTTCCGATCATCGTCATCGTAGTCACAGGCGCGTCATCATCCAAAGGAGGAGGATTCAGCTGTGCTCCTAAAATCAGAATATCATCCCAGTTTGGCATCGGCATCTTTGTTCCCATGGAACCGCCGATGGTTTTCCCGGTCACTGCCATCTGGTGAATCTCCTCCATATAACGGCAGGATTCATCGATCCGGTAATAGGTCTTATCATAACTCAGATCTGATTCCACAGAAGGTGTCTTCTCCCCCAGCATATCTGCCGCCTCTCCTGCTTCGCCCTCTGGGCTAATAGCCTCTGCTGCCTCCTCACGGAACTTCGATCCCGGCTGATGACAGACCGGGCACTCCTCTGGTGCCGCCGCTCCCTCATATACATAACCACAGACCGTACAAACAAATCTCTTCATATGATACCCTCTCTCTTTCCGGTGCCCCACACACCTTGATTTAAAAATAGGAATTATTATTGATTTAATTATAT
This sequence comes from Lachnospiraceae bacterium, assembly GCA_022771765.1. Taxonomy (GTDB): domain Bacteria; phylum Bacillota; class Clostridia; order Lachnospirales; family Lachnospiraceae; genus W0P33-017. Next base: position 23,102 of record JALELN010000104.1, read on the forward strand.
ATTCCTTCATTACATTTTTCAAGAAAATTTTACTTATTATAACAACAGTTCATTGATTATATCTGTCTTTCCCATATATATTTTATTGACATAAACTTGACAAATCGAATTTTTGCGCTTAATATGGTGGGAAACGAAGATGTTTTCCTTTACGGGACATCTTCGTTTTTTATTTTTAAACAGTAAGGAGGTGTCCGTATGATGATAGATACCAGCAATCTGGATAATTTTGATTATTTCCAACAGGAGGAAATTCGAAAAGGATTAGAAAATCATGTTGATGTGTCCGTTTACGCAAAACCGGAGCTTCCTTATAATATGATGCACCAGCTGAGGAAGGGACTGGAGGACGATTTTGATCTGACACCTTACATTACATATGGAGTAGGCGTTCTTCATGAACTCAGAAAAGCCATGCAGTCCGGCATCTCACTCATTCCGTATATCAATGAAGGATATGACACCGATCAGCTGGAAGCGATCCGAAAAGCTCTGGAAAAAAAGATAGATATTACTCCTTATTTAAATGTTTCCTACCATGGCGCATGCATCAACGAGATTGCTATCGGTCTGGAACATCACATTGATGTCAGTCCTTATGCGAAAACCTATTATACCTGGCGGAAAATGAAAGAAATCCGGCTGGGTATCGAACAGCGTCTGGATATTTCGAACTATTCAAATCCACTATATTCCTACTGGCAGATGCATGAGATCCGGCTGGGACTGTTGAACGGTCTTGATATTAATTACTATAAAAGTCTGATGTATACAGCAAAGGAAATGAAAAAAAGAAGGCACTGGCTGAAAAACCGTCAGAATACACATGCGCTTTTAGGTGATATGACTATTTTAGGAAATGACGACTATGAAATCCTCATCAGTCAGGATGGCATGAGTGCCTATCTGAACTGGCACTGCAATCGCCCGGTCACAAGCGCGGAGGAGCTTGAGCTGATACTGCGTCAAAACGGCATTTTTTACGGTATTGACTACAATGCTCTTAACATTCTTTCCAGATTATACAGAACAATCACTCCCGATACTCCTAAGGATCAGCATACACTGATCGCAAAGGGCACTGTACCTGTCAATGGAACAGACGGCTATTATGATTTTCAGTTCCAAACCAGGATCAACCGGATGATACAGTTATCTGACAGCAATGAAATCGATTTTGACCATATCAACCGGTTCCAACCTGTAAATAAAAATCAGATCCTTGCAATATATCACTCTGCTACTCCCTCTGCAGACGGAAAAACTGTTACTGGAATGACGATTCCTGCAGTAAAAGGGAAAGAAAAACCGATTCTTACAGGAAGCGGATTTGAGCTTTTAGATGATCAAAAGACCTATGTTGCAGCCAAAAACGGACACGTACGTCTATATCAGTACGAATTGACTGTTTCGGACTTCATCATCCTTGATCAACTAACCCCTTCCAGTGAACCACTTTATTTTAACTGTGATGTTTATGTGAAAGGAACTGTAACGGGTCCTCTTACCGTCAACATCAACGGCGATCTGGTCATTGATGGTTTTGTCAAAGATGCCGAGATACACTGTGGAGGCAGCCTGTTGTTGAAAAGCGGCATCAACGCTTCTTCCGTTTCAAATTCCTTAATCGTGAACGGAAATGTTGTCTGCAAGTTTTTTGAATATACCACACTGCATGCTGACGGCAATATCTATTTTGGTTCCAGCCTGAACTCTAATCTTTCTTCCTACGGAGAAATCATTTCCTATGGTAAAAAAGGAGGGATTATCGGAGGCTCCTGCTACGCGGAAAAAGGCTATTGTCTCACAAATATCGGAAACGCTGTCGGTATCGGTACGACTCTCTTACTTGGAACAAATGAAAATATTCATCTCCAGCAGATGACTCTCGATCAGGAGATTTCCAAGATTAAAAACAATATTACACGGCTCACAACAGCCTATGAAGATGCCTGCAAAAAGATTCCGGGATATCAGAACAAAAAAACAAATCTTTTGTTAAAATTACAGGATGCCATTTACATCCAAAATAACGAGCTGGAGGCTGCTCACAAAAAGGCAGATAAATTGAAAACCAGAATCAAACGGGCATGCTCTTCCAGAATCATTGTAGAGCATCACGTCTACGATAATGTAAACGTCCAATATATGGATCGGAAAATTACAGCCATTCCATCAAAAAAAGTGGCGATTCTGATCAATAATGATCACCTGATCATGGAAAAAATATCGTAGAAAAACGAAAGGGGATGATATTTTTATGCGTAACAAAATTATGATTGTGGACAAAAACGATATAAATCGCAGTGCATTAAACCACATTCTCTGTACAGACTATACAATTTTAGAAACGCAGAGCGCCTCTGAATCTTTTTCACTGTTACAACAATCAGAACATGAAATCGCAGCCATTCTGATTGATATGCTCACATCAGAAAATGACGGCCTTGAACTGTTACAAGCAATGCAGGAAAACTCGTGGATCAAAAAAATACCGGTGCTGGTCGTGTGTGACTCTGCTTCTATTACTTTAGAAAAACAGCTTTTTGAATTTGGGGTATCAGAATGCATCAATCAACCCTTTAACGGTGCGCTCATCCGTCTAAAAGTAAGCAATATTGTAAAGCTCTTTCTATATCAAAACGATTTAGAGAATAAAATCCAACAACAGACAGAGCAACTCCGCAGGCAAAACCAGATGCTGAAAATGCAGGCAGACTTTCTGCAAAAAAGTAATATTCGCATTATTGACCTTTTGGGAACTATGGCAGAATACCGCAACTTAGAAAGCGGTGAACACATTCAGCGGGTAAAAATATATACAAAAATACTTGCAGAAGAATTGCTAAAGGAAGATCCGAATTGTGGTCTGACCCCCGAAACGATCTCTGTCATCGTCTCGGCAAGCTCACTTCATGACATCGGTAAAATAGCGATTCCCGATACGATTCTTTTAAAACCCGGAAAACTGACAAATGAAGAATATGAATACATCAAATCACACACGATCTGCGGCTG
>JALELN010000113.1 GCA_022771765.1 Lachnospiraceae bacterium
TTTGCCCTGATATAACCCGCATCCGTCATTGATCAGGCTGTTATCCATTGCCGCAGACATATTGACATCCAGTTTGGAGAGTTCCAGCTGCTGAAGCTTCATTCCACGCTCATATGCCTCGTCAAAATAGATACACGCTCCTCCAAAAACTCCGGCAGCACATTTGCAATCTCATACAAATGCCTGATTTCCTCGGTTTCCTGATCCTCGGGACGCGCCAGATGACATCTGGGCATAGAGATCACTATCCTGTATGCAATGAGATCCCGGATCTTCTGTGACTGAGCGGTAAGAAAGTCATTGTGTTCCAAAAGTTCCTCGATCTGCAAAAGAAAATTGCAGTGAACCAGAGCAATTTCATTATGATTCTTCTTTGCATCTTCCCGCAGATCTCCCATATATTTTTGTAAAATCTTTAGCACGGTATCTCCGGAGTATAAATAATCGTTTAATGTTATATCTATCACACCCTGTATCTAACCGGAAATACCGGATTCACGTTCAAAGCTGCCGATTTTCGTATCCATTTTTAAGATATGATTGACGAGCCATCCCGCAAGAAAATCGATGAGCTCTAATAAGTATTCCTGCTGATGATCGTCAATCTTGTCCAGTTCATCCAGATCAATGTTCATGAGCTTATCGACAAAAGCTGTATGTGCGTGTATCTGTGCATCCAATTCCGGGAAACCGATTTTTTTCATGTAGGCTTCCTCGTCGGAAAAGTGAATTTTAGTATACTCACGCAGCTCGTCCAGAAGATGGATGATCTCGTCGTATTTATCATGTAGCAGGTCATTGTGAATCAGTGTGTTGGTCTCCCGGATGATGTCAAATAATCGTTTATGCTCTTCATCGATCTCCTTGATTCCGGTATGATATTTGGCAGTAAAAGCAAACGGATCCGACGATACGAGCTTCCCGATCATCATATCACTACTTAATATATGCCGGTAGAGCCAGCGGATCAGAAAAGGCAGAATATCATCCAGTATGTCAGAAGCGTTGGCTTCCGTTAACGGCTGGTTAATCAGTGTCTGTACACGTTTGGTAAATGCCTCGTGTTCCTTTTTCTGGAGCGGCAGCTCCGGATCGTCATGCTCACTCATATATGCCTCCTCATGGGCAAAATGCGTGGCAGCGTAGTCTGCAAGATGACACAGAATTTTCTCGACTGTCTGCGGGGTGCGTGCCTCCTGCGGAAGCGCGGCAGCCTCATTGATCAGCGCAAACAATCTGCGGTGTTCTTCGTCAATCTGTTCAATGCCAATCAGGCAGTCTTCCGTAAACTGGTACATGTAAAATCCCTCCTTTACTGCCATTATTTTAGCATAGAAGGGTGCGAAAAACAAGCCGGGCCGTTTCTGAAATCGATGTTGAAATCAGTGTAAGTCTCCGTTTGCCGGATTGTCGATCAGCGTACCGTCTTCCGCAAAGCGCGAGCCGTGACAGGGACAATCCCAGGAACGCTCCTCTGAATTCCATTTTAACGCACAGCCAAGATGCGGGCAGCGCTTTTTCGATATAGTGAGCAGATTGGTGAATGCTTCCCAGCCATTACAAAAGAGCTGTGGCGTCCACATGTTTCTGTATGGCACCCGGATAATGTTTTCCTGCAAAATCATACAACTGCTGCCAGTTGCCTCCGGATTTTCCGGTGCGATGGGAGCCGCCGCCCAAAAGCAGCAGATTCCCGTAGTTGCGAAAAGAAAATCCCCCTTTTTCGGCATCCAGATACATGCCGTCCACATCTGCCGCATGCTCCAGTGCGATGACATAGGAGCGGTGCTGATATAATTTCAGAAAATACATGCCATGCTTATTGTCTATAGGAAAATGTGTCGCAAAGATCACCTTTTGAAACACAATATCCCCATGATCCGTCACAGCGGTATGATCCTTAAACTCCTTTACAAACGTGTGCTCATAGATATTCAGGCCGCGTGCAAGCCCGGCCATAAATTTCAGCGGATGAAACTGCCCCTGATCTTCAAAACCGATCGCTCCGACAGTCTCAATGGGCAGCCCGGTGTTCTGTACCATCAATGCGTCATAGCCGATCTTTCGCAGCGCATCCGCTTCTTCCTCCAGTTTCTTGCGGTCATTCCGCGAATAAATATAGGACGTTTTTGTCTCGAAATCACAGTCCATCTGTTTGCAAAGCTCTGTATATTTTTGCACCGCCTGCAGATTGACGTCCAGATATTTCCGGACAGTTTCCTCTCCCTTTGTCCGCAGCAGCTTCGCATATAGCAATCCGTGCTGTGCCGTGATCTTTGCCGTTGTGTCCTTCGTGATACCGGAACCGATCGTCCGTCCCTCCACCAGCGTATAATCCACGCTCTTTTCCTGCAAAAAGCGGGCGCATAATACGCCCGCCATGCCACCTCCTATGATCAGCACATCCGTTTTTATGCTGCCCGCCAGACTTTCATAATGCGGCATATCGCAATGTTCCACCCAAACAGAATTCATCGTTTCAAACCTCTTTTTTCAATACTTTTTGGGTGTATTATGTGCAAGTCGCAGCCGAATCATTCAGCGTGCAGAACATCAACCATATCTTTGATGCTCTCTGCCATATCCGCATTGATACCCACTGCCCTGCTTCCAAAACCTACCGGAATAACTGCCTGATCAAGATTCAGTCTGATCAGACTTATATGATCATGTTCTCTTACCAGCTTTTCAAATGGGAACCGGATAATGGTCGGAGTATTAAAGCCCACGCCCAGTTCCAGAAGCACCAGCTTTTTATCTATTGCTACCGACAGAAAATCAGAGAATCTTCCTTCCGCTGCGTACCAGTCCTCATCCTGAACAAAAAAGTTGTCCTTGCGAAGATTCATGTCCATCGGACCGCCACAGACGGGACACTTCGGGACCATCGGTGATGGGATCCTGCAATCTTTTCTTGCCTGATCCATCTGCTGAAACAATTCTACCGCATCGTATGTTTTATCATGGCAGCCCCTTCCACATTGAATGTGAAAGTAGTCTCCCTGTGTACAGAAGATCTTTTCCTCCGGTAATCCGGCTTTTACAAACTGGCCATCTGCATTGGTGCTTAATACAAATATCTCCTTATCTGATAGTGCATGAAGAAGCAATTTATGAAGCGGTGTTACATCAAGATTGATCCCACCAAGCAACGCCTGCTTTGACCAGTATCCCCAATAGCTTTCTTCATCAGGGAAGGGATAAAAGCCGGCGTAATACATATCCTGCATATACGGGCCTTTGCCATATTTCTTCTGGAACTCTCCGAAGTTCTCTTCAAAGAATTTTCCGCCATACTGTGCACCGGCCGCCGTACTCATCCCGGCTCCTGCTCCGATCAGCACATAATCTGCATCGCGTATCATTTCGGCAGCATTTTTGATCTGTGCATCATATGGCGTATCCTGATAAATATAATCTCTTGCAGGTGTACCGCAAAGAAATGATTCAAATGTTATTTTTTGTTTTGAAAATCTAATCATTTTCATACTGATCACCCTCTGAGCAGTTGCCGGTATATTTCTTCATCTAAATCCTGAAAAACATTAAAAATGACCTTGATAGAACTACCGGTTGTCTCTTTATATGTTTTCACTGTTTTTACCGCGATCTCTGCCGCTCTTCCATTCGGAAACATAAATACCCCTGTGGAAATGCAGCAAAATGCTATGGATGACACGCCATTTTCATCTGCTGCTTCAAGGCATGACCGATAGCAGGATGCCAGCAGTTCTTCATGCCTTTTTGTCAATGTGCCCTGCACGATCGGTCCTACCGTATGGATCACATACTCACAGGGAAGATTATATGCCGGAGTGATCTTTGCCTGTCCGGTCGGTTCTTCATATCCCTGGTGTCTCATAATATCAGCACATGTATTTCTTAACTGAATCCCTGCGTATGTATGAATACAGTTATCGATACAGTTGTGACAGGGCTGATAGCACCCGGTCATACCACTGTTTGCGGCGTTTACGATCGCTCCGACCTGAAGCCTTGTGATATCACCCTTCCAAATAAAAATGTCCGGCTGTAGCTCTTCCATATCCGAAAGTGTAATCATGCCTTTTTCCGCATTGACCTGCTGTAAATATTCATCCTGAACACTTAAAAATTCATCATCCATATTGCCGGGCATTCGAATATTCATCAAAGACCGGAGAAGTGTTTTCTGTTCGCTCTCACTGTCAGGAATCTGCATTTT
>JALELN010000126.1 GCA_022771765.1 Lachnospiraceae bacterium
GGCACATTGTAATCACAGATCTCATAGATATTCCTGCCGTCCATTCTTTCCGGCGTCGCTGTCAGCCCCAGCAGGAACTGCGGTTTGAAGTAATCCACAATTCTTCTGTACTGATCGTTCACTGCGTGATGAAATTCATCGATCACGATATAGTCAAAATAGTCTTTGGAAAAATACTTCTCATTCAGATATTCCTGTCTTCCAAGGGTAGCTACAGAAGCAAAGATCACCGATCTGTCTGTGCATTTTTGATCACCGTGAAAGAATCCGTAATCGTCTGAATTTCTTACATTTTGAAACGAAACTGCTGCCTGCTTCAGAATTTCTTCCCGATGAGCGACAAAGAGCACTCTTTTATAATCCTTGGAATCAAATGCCGCCAGATAAGTTTTTCCGACACCTGTAGCCGCCTGAACCAGAGCTCTCTTTGCGCCTTCTGACCGTGTGTCCTCCAGTGCGCAAAGCGCCTCTATCTGCGCTCCTCTGGGCTCGTATAACAACCGGACATTTGTATCTTCCGGTTCTTCTTCGATATCATACCTTTCCAGATCTTTTGATACCGACGGTTTATGCCAATTCTTTGAATATCTTTTTAATTCCTCATCATCAATAGCAATCGAATGATTTTCAAACAAGTCCTCAAAGGTCGCAAAAAACTTGTCATAATTCTTCTGATCCGTATGACTGCTAAATCTATAGTTCCATTCAATACCCGATGTCAACGCACTTCTGGAAACATTGGAGGATCCAATATAAATCTCGCTGTGATCCACATAATGGAAAATATAAGACTTTGGATGAAAAGAACGATTTTTCTCATTGTAAAATCGCAGATCCACTCGATCACCCAGCTTTCGCTTGATCAGATACAATGCTGAGGGCTGTGTGATACCAAGATAATTGCCTGTCAAAATCCGGATCTTTGCACCTCTGTTTAGAGCATGATCCAGTTCCTCCAAGAGCATTTTCACGCCTGATTCCATCAGGAAAGAAACGATGATATCTACACTGACAGCCTTCCGCAGACTACCGACCAGCTGATAATACAAATACATCCGCCGATCCCTGTCACCGGTCGTCACATCTGTAGAATACTCTTCGGCAAAATCCATATTCAGTTCTTTTGCAAAATCAGATTCAGCCATCGCTCCTCACCTCTGCCGGGTCTTACATCTCCCGTCATCCAGTCCTCTTTTATCTGTAGCCCCTCGATATCCTGTATCAATGTTTGAAACGTATCTATCGTAAAATCTGTAAAATACCGTCCGTTTCGTTCTCCTTCAAATTCGCCATGCTTGAAAGAGGTATAGATAATTCCATACTTTTTTAGCGCTGCCGCCATTTTCTGCAAAACTATTTTCAGATCGTTTTTCGGAAGATGAAGGATAGATGCACAGGCCCAAATACCGTCATATTGATCGTGAACATCCAGTTCCTGAAACAGCATTTGTTGTACTTTGATCCCCGTATATTCACTGGCAATCCTACACATCTCTTCTGATCCATCAATCGCATCCACCTTCATTCCGGCTTCCAGAAAGTATTTTGTGTCTCTTCCGGAGCCGCATCCGAAATCAAGGATAGAATCTCCAGCGTTAAGATAATTTAGGAACTTATTCTGTGTCTGTGTAAAATCCACAGAAACCGTTCCAGTGAAAAATCTGTCTGCATTCTGATTGTAATAATCTAATGTTTTATCACTCATAGATGTTCCTTTTCGTGTCAGCCAAGATTCGTACTCTTTTTACAATATATCACTATTTAAAGAGTGCTTCAATGATTTCATGGGGTCTGTCAAATTTTGATACATTTTATCGACAACACTAGAAATTCCTACCAGTTCTCGCTCTTCTGCGCTCTCATCCAAAAATCAGCATTCCCAGAAAAATAATGATTCCGATCGGCGGGCATACTCCCACTATAATTGCGAGCAGCACCCATTTCCACCAATCCGAGGAGGGTCCTGATGTTCCACTACCATTTGCCAGGTGACAATCTGTAAAACTATCTGTCATATCATATTTTCCGTTTCTGTTCCAATCATTCATAGTCGTCACTCCAATCTAATCCATTTGTTGTCGCGTTCACTTTGGCACCTTTCATTCTAGGCCTCGCTTTCCCGGTCCCGTATTGATATAGATCCGTTCTGTCCCCGTTTATGTGTCCATCCTACTCTCACAAGTGTCCGATATACAGCACAGAAAAAGGACCAACTCAAAGTTTCATCCCCTAAGTTGATCCTATGGTATGCTTTTTGCAATTCGCTAGATTGTCTTATTATAAAAACTGTCACTTATCAAATGCTTTATACTCTCAGGAATCGCCTTGTGCTTATCTTCGAATAATATCGAATCGTACTTCGCCACGCTTGCGTCCTTTGAAAAAATGAAATCAACAATATCTCCATCCTTGCTTTTTCTACAGATGAGTCTTCCACACGTAGCGACATCGGAAGAAAAAATTCATTTATCTTTTTTCCGCTATCGTCTACATTCTCTGTTAATCCCAATGTGAATTCCAGATTTGTAACACTCAATTTGTATACAATTGTTACAGTCTGCATATCTTTTAAGATACATACCATATCATTCGTCAACTCAGGTAAGCGTTTTAAGCAAGGTAACTTCTTTTTCGCATTAGCATATAGATGTCTTTCATCAAAATAAAACTGGCTATTTGTAATCTTTCCTTTCTTGGCATTTTTGTAAAATTCCTTAGCTGACAAATATGTTTCTACACCTGTCAGATGAAGAAAGTGATCTACCGGAAAGGATACTTCGAAAAATTCTTCTCCATATACATACAGAAATGCTTTACCTGCCAGATTCTAACTATATATAGCGGCTGAATCTATAATATCTTGTCGTATTGCATTTTTCTTTTCTGTTTTTGTTGCCATTTGTACCTCATATGTAAAGAGGAGTGTGATGAAAACCACACTCCTCAAAATATCTTTTAAAAAGAGTTTTCTGCTGGTTGTCAGCCTCAGTACCCAGTTAAGATACCCATTGCGACGTGGAAATCATTAAGTCCTCCACGTGGACTACAGCTTTATCCAAGCTGCCAAGCTCAATGCCCATTTACGACATCTAATGAAATGGAAATTTAACCTGCTCCATCTGCAGCCCAACTTTTAACGATGCTCTTACATCGAGAACATTTCTGCTCTTATTTATAGTATACTCAATCTGAAAGAAAAATCAACCGCTATCCAACATTTATCAGATTTTTTTAATATTTTTTTGTTTATTCTCATTTCAGTCAGGTATCAATGCCTCATTGCTACTTGACTAGATTCTCAACCGCTCCGCCATATTTTTCAGAAATTCCGCATTGGTCGGTCTGCCGCGCTCCTCGTCATAGGGAAACGGATAATATCGGTATAGTTCCTCGGCAGGTGCGCCGGTAAATACGGATTCGATGGCATTGCGGATGCCGCGCTCTACGGCATCTTTGGTAGTGTGATGTGTTTCGGCGATCAATGGGTAGATCTGGCTGGACACACGCAGGCAGTTCTCCTTATTGCCCGCCAGCAGAAAGATTGCCTCCGACGTATAGGAAAATCCTACATTTTTGCGCCTGAATCCCATTTTTTCCAGCTCGTCCTCTATATATTTCTTTGTGATCTCATTTTCTTTTTTCTCCTCAAAGGATGACACCGTGTGCATACACCGCTTGGCATCTTCTACGAGCTGATAGGGATAGATCTTCTCGATCACGCTGAGAACCCTTTTCGGTGAATAGGACCGGTTTGCTTTTTGATAAATATAATCTGCCCCGTGGGTTCTCATAAAACTGAGTGTAACGCGGGACTGTGTGTTTGTCACCACAATAATAAAGGGCTTCTCCAGCCCCCGCGCTTCGATCTCATATAACAGCGACATTCCATCGCCCTCTCTCAGCTCTATGTCAAGTATCAGCACATCCACCTCGTGGGTCTCCATATAGTCCAGCGCCTGCAGCTCACTATCGGTCACATAGACCAGTGACAGTGCCTGATATCTCCTGAAGGCAGTCCGAAATCCTTCACATACTTCCGGTTCGTCTTCCACAAGCATTGTCCTCACGAGATGCACCATGACTGTTTCCCCACTTTCTGTGCCGGCTGTTTTTGCAACGGTTCTCAATAGTTACCATTTTTTCATTATAATCTGTGCCAAAGTTATTTCGCAAGATTGCGGGAAAGCTGTATCGCTATTCGAATCAACGATTGTGCGCCATTCCTCGAATTGTCAATTATTACCATCATCTGCATCGGTTATAGTTTACACAGAATTGTTACTATTTTTCTATCACTGATCGGCAGGAGGTACAAAAGATGATCGAAACTATCGGCTCCCGCATCGCCCACTTACGCGAACAGGCGGGTCTGTCACAGGCTGATCTGGCGAAACGCATGCATATCAGCCGCTCCAGCGTTCAGTTATGGGAGAGCGGAGCAAATTATCCGTCTACAGATAATCTTGTTTCCCTTGCGAAAATTTTTCGTGTTTCCACCGATTACTTACTGGATATCGATGCCACAAAAACAGTGAATCTGGACAGCTACAGCAGTCATGAACAGGGGATCGTCTTTCGCCTGCTGCAGTACTTTGATGAGACAGCTTCTGCTGTATATAAGGAAACAGAGTAAAGATGTGTACTTGCACACCTTTACTCTGTTTTGTTTATGCTCAAATATTCTTCTATTATTCCACCTTCATCATACGATATCCGACTCCGATATGTGTCTGGATATATTGCGGTGAGTCCGGCTCTGCCTCCAGTTTTTTTCGCAGCGTCGCCATAAATACCCGCAGCGATGCGATATCGTTATCCCAGCTTCTCCCCCAGATATTCTGCGTGATATAAGTATGAGTCAGCACCTTTCCCACGTTTTTTGACAATAGGCACAATAGTTTATACTCTATGGGGGTCAGATGCAGTTCCTGTCCATCCAGATAGGCACACCCTCCCGCATAATCCACACGCAGTTTTCCGTTCTCAAAGACTGATCCTGCCGATAAGATCTCCGCCGTCATGTAGGCCAGTCTCCGCTGGGTCACGCGCAGTCTCGCCAGCATCTCCTCTACGGAAAACGGCTTTGTCAGGTAATCATCTGCGCCGGCGTCCAATGCCTCGATTTTATCTGAATCCTCGCTGCGTGCGCTGATCACGATGATCGGCATATTCGACCAGGACCGGATCTTTTCTATCACCTGCACACCGTCCATATCCGGCAGTCCCAGATCTAACAGCACGATATCCGGATTATGTGAAGATGCCTCTAAAATAGCTGCCTCACCGTTTGCCGCCACCAGATATCTGTAATCATTAGTCTTCAGCGTCGTCGTCATGAGATTTCTGACGGGCGCATCGTCCTCCACCACAAGTATGACTGGTTTATTCATGTATCTCTACCTCCCCACCCGGTAATGTAAATAGAAATGTCGTCCCCTGCGGCTCATGATCTTTGACCTCGATGGTACCGCCATGGGCCACGATAATCGACTTGCACAGGGATAATCCCAGCCCGAGACTTCTGCGGCTGTCTGCCACCTTGTTTGCGCCGGTGTAGAACATTTCAAAAATATGCGGCTTCTGCTCGTCCGGAATACCGGGGCCGTTGTCAGATATGGATACTTCTACCATCGGTCCCTGCTCTCTGGTATTGATCTCGATTACCGATCCTGCGGGTGTATATTTGATCGCGTTGTCCACAATGTTAATGATCACCTGAACGATCAGCTTTGCATCGATCTGAGCCAGAATAAACTCGCTCTCGCTGTTCACCCGGATAATATGCTCCTTGCTCTTCCGGTCCACGTGCTTGAGCGCTTCTGTGATGACCTCGTCCATCAGCTCTGCCGTACCGCTCAGATGGACCCTGCCCTCCTCAATCCGCGTCACTGCCAGCAGATTTTCCACCAGATTGATCAGCCACATGGAATCATCGTAGATGTCCGTGAAAATCCGGGTGCGGGATTCATCATCCAGCCCCTGATAATTTGAGATGAGATTACTGGCATTTCCCGAAATGGACGTCAGTGGCGTGCGCAGATCATGTGAAATCGCACGCAAAAGATTGGCTCGCAGCTGCTCATTTTTTGCTAAAATGGCTGCCTCCTCTTTCTCTTTTGCATTTTTGATATTCTCAATTGCCAGCGCGCATTCGCCGAGGATTGCCAGAAGAACACTGTTTTCAAAAGAATCCAGCGGGTGCTCATCGATCGCAATCCCCACCACGCCATACACGTGTTCATTGACGCGAATCGCCAGATAGAGACATTTTGCATTGGAGCGTGTGTCTGTCGTAGCACCGGCATGTTTATTATTTCGAAATGCCCATTCCGCCGTCTCGCGCTCATTTTCCGTGAGCAGATCATTGGGGCAATGTTCGCCGGCAGGATACAGAATCGGCTGCTGCAAGGCTCCTTTTTCTGCCGGATATATGACGATGTCCTTTTTTAATAGCTTTGTCAGCTGTCCGGCTGTCGCTGCGATCACACCGTTTATTTCACTCTCTTTTTGCAGCAGCTGATTCGTCTCAAACAAGATCTGTGTCCGAAAGGCTGCCTGCGCCGACTGCGCGGCATTCTCCTTGAGTCTGGATGCCAGTGTTCCGGTCAGGAATGACGCGACGAACATGATCAGGAATGTCATATAATACCCCGGATCGACAAATCGGAATGTGAAACGTGGAACAGTGAAAAAGAAGTTGAATATAAGCACGCTGGCAATGGATGCCAGGAGACAGCAAAACCGGTTAGTCGTGATCACCGACAAGATCACGACTCCCAGGATGTAAACCGTGATGATATTTGCCTCGGTGAAACCGACCACGTAAAACAGGTAGCCTAAAAGTGTTGCGCACAGCAGCACCAGCAGGCTCATGCCGATATCCCGAAGGGGCGCCATCCGCTCACGGCGCATTTTTTCTATCGTTGGTATTTGATGTGTTTTCTCCATCGCCCGATCCTCACAATCACACCTTATCATACTACTTTGTGACTTGTTTTTCCACCTCGTCTGACAGATACCCGCATGCTGCCTCCTTATCGTCTGTCAGCTAGATACGAAAACACCGTTGCAATTCTTTATATCTGCCCAGTACAAGCATCGTACTTCCGTTTTCCAAAACTGTTTCTGATGTGAGGGACATATCCAGTTCCCCATTTTTTCTAAGACCGATAATATTGATGCTGTATTTTTTACGGATGTCTATCTGTCCGATCGTCTGCCCGAGCCAGTTCTCCGGAATCTGAACCTCGAACATGGCATGGTCTCCGTCCAGCTCAATGTAGTCTAAAATATGGTCGGCACTGTAGCGGATCGCTGTCCATTTTGCCAGCTGCTTTTCCGGATAGACCACCTCGTCTGCCCCGTTTCGCAGCAAAAATTTTGCCTGCACATCCCGCGCAGCTCTGGATACGACGAGTTTCGCTCCCAGCTCCTTCAACAGCGAGGTCGTCTCCAGTGAACTCTGAAAGTTATTGCCAATGGCCACAATACAGACATCAAAATTAGCAATTCCAAGAGATTCTAAAAAGTCAACATTTGTGCTGTCTCCGATCTGCGCGCTGGTAACATAGGGCAAAATATCATCAATGCGTTCTTCCACATTGTCCACCACCATCACCTGGTGCCCCAGCTGATTTAAATTCATGGCAATATGCTTTCCAAATCTTCCCATTCCGATTAAAAGTATAGATTTCATGATAACCCCCAGGTTTTTCTTTATATCTCTTTATAGTATCTTTATAACTAGTATCTTTATCATACGAAAAGCTATGTAAAGAGCGTGAAAAAGAAACCGGGGCTTGTATTAAGATTGTATAAAGATTTGATGAGTCTGACACAAATAACTATCCTGTCGGTCTATTTTCCTTTTTTTACCGCCTTGTTCATGCTATACTACTATCAAACACTTATGAGATGGGGATTTGTTCATGGAAAAAGAGAAAAAAAACATTCTGAAACGCAGCTTACGTGGAAAAATGCTGCTTTTGACAGTGCTTCCGCTGGTGTTTCTGGCCATTCTGCTGGGATTTGTCAGCACACGCTCTTTTACAAGTGCCATGCTGGGAGAAGTAGAGAACGATATGGCTAACCAGTGCCACATGATTGCAGATATATATGACCGCATGTATCCCGGTGCCTTTCGTCTGGAGGTACTGGACGAGTCGAATTATAATCTGTACAAAGGACAGGTTGACATTACTGCTGCCAGCCAGATCATCGACAGCATCCATGAGGCATACGGCGTGGAGGTCAGTATTTTTCGCAGTGACTTATGCGTTGTGACAACGATGAAGGATGCGGCGGGCAACCGTCAGACGCTGACCAAAGCTTCACCGGTGGTCGTATCCGGCGTGCTCGAAACCGGCGAGGAACAATTTTATTCGGATGTTATCTTAAACGGTGAGAAATATTTTGCGTATTTTATGCCAATTCCGGGCAAAGACGGCGAAGAGATCTTTGGTATGTATGCGATCTACCGCCTGGCGTCGGATGTCCATGCGCTGGTCTTGCGCTCTGTCCTTCCGGTGATTCTGCTGTGCCTGCTGGCAACGATCGTGATCGGCCTGATCAGCATCCGTTATTCCCAGAAGATCGTCAGCTATCTGCAGCAGATCCAGCGGTTCATGCGGGCGCTCTCCGGCGGCAAATTTGATATCGAGCTGTCTCCGCGGGTGCTGGAGCTGGAGGATGAGCTGGGGGATCTCGCCAAAAGCGGTCAGAGCATGCAGCGTGCCTTACGCCTTTTGGTGGAATGTGATGCGCTGACCGGCCTGTACAATCGCCGTCTCGGCGATCGCAGACTTCGTCGTGCTGCCAAACGTGCTGTAGACTATGGCATGGATTACTGTGTGGGCATCTGTGATATCGACTTTTTCAAAAAAGTCAACGACACCTACGGACATGAGGCAGGAGACACCGTACTGAAAGCGGTCGCCCGCGTGCTGAAACAACATATGACCGGCAAACAGATGACAGTTGCCCGCTGGGGCGGCGAAGAATTTCTGCTTCTTTTTGAAAATTGCAAGCTGTCTGACGCCCAAAAGGTGCTGCAGCAGATTCACACCCAGATTCGTGAGATGACGATTCATCATGGCGATCAGGCGATCTCTGTCACGATGAGCATGGGCCTTGTTCAGGCAGAGCATGGCGCTTCCGAGGATGCCATGCTGGGCGCCGCAGACGAACTGCTCTACTACTGTAAGGAGCATGGAAGAAACCAGATACAGGTCAAAGATTTGAGCCAAAAATAAGGAAAAGTGTGCGTTAACGCACACTTTTTCTTATTTTGCGGTCATCTGCTTATCAAATTCAGGATTGAAGAAGTAGTAATTCTTGCAGTTCAGTTTATCCTTTGTCATCTCCAGTGCTTCACCGAAACGCTGGAAGTGAACGATCTCCCGGGCACGAAGGAATTTTAACGGCTCGCGTACATCGGGATCATCGATAATACGCAGCAGGTTATCATATACGGTACGTGCCTTCTGCTCTGCTGCCAGATCTTCATACAGGTCGGTCAGCGCATCTCCCTTGGACTGATACTCGATCGCATTTTGCGGCAACCCGCCTGCGGCCTGCGGCCACAGTCCGGTGGTGTGGTCGATATAGTAGGCATCAAAGCCGGACGCTTTCACCTGCTCCGGTGTCAGATTTCTCGTCAGCTGATAGACCATGGCGCAGATCATTTCCATATGATTTAACTCCTCTGTACCGATATCCGTCAAAAGT
This sequence comes from Lachnospiraceae bacterium, assembly GCA_022771765.1. Classification (GTDB taxonomy): domain Bacteria; phylum Bacillota; class Clostridia; order Lachnospirales; family Lachnospiraceae; genus W0P33-017. The sequence continues at coordinate 9,727 of JALELN010000126.1, forward strand.
CCGCCGACTCTCTTGACCGGCATCGTGTATCGCTGCGCAAGGTAACGCATCGAAGCGGACATTTCACCATCGGGTCCACCGTAT
>JALELN010000127.1 GCA_022771765.1 Lachnospiraceae bacterium
CGACCGCTGATGACTTCCTCCTGCGAAAGTGAACTGATCACGTTTTTCAGGCTGTTATACACAATCGTATTGATACGATACTCCGCATTGCTCTTCTGGGCACTCAGTGTCTGCGTGTACCTGAGCGGATCACTAATCTCCCAGAGCACAAAACAGTCCGCAATCATGGACTTTTTGTCCTTTGTCATAACATCACTGACTGCCAGATCATAGAGCAACACTTCTTTTTCAATCTTATCCACACTCTGGATAAAGGGCACCTTCACGCTCAGTCCCGGATTTTCTCTGACTGAAACGATCTTTCCAAACTGCTTGACAACCGCGTATTCATTCGGATAAGTCACAACCATGCAGGAGCCGCCAAGCACAATCACCAGCACTGCCAGGATGACCAGTATCCATTTTTTTCCTTTAGTTTTCTTCATCTGTCGCACCTCCTGCCTCATCCTGTTTGGTATCTGATGTATTCAGATCAATATTGGCAAAGCTCTCCAATGGCAGCATCGTCTGTGTACTGCCGTCACTCTTCGTAATGATCACCTTCATATCAGGCAGAATATCCTCCATCGTTTCGTAGAACATACGCTGCTTGGTGATGAGGGGATATTTTTTGTATTCCGAATACAACTCATTGAGACGCGCCACCTGGCCCTTTGCCTCATTGACGCGCTCCTCTGCCTTGGCATTGGCAGTCTTTAATGTCTCATCCACCTTCGCGCGCGCCGCGGGGATATCCTCGTTGCGCTTCTGGTTCGCCTTGTTGATGGATGTCTCCTTGCCCTGTTTGGCATTCTCCACATTTTTAAAGGCATCAATGACCTCCGCTGTGGGCGGCTCCGCGTCCTGAATCGTGATATTCACAAGCTGAATGCCAAGGTCCTCCTCATCCAGCCGGGTCATGATCTTCTCTTTAATGGATGCCTGAATTTCATTTTTTCCGGTGGTGATCACACTGTCCACGTCATAGAGACCGATCGTGTCACGGATGTAGCTCTGGGTGAGCATTTTTAAGATCGCCACGGGATCCTGTGACTGATACATATATTTTACCGGATCAGTCACGCGATATTCCGCATAAAAATCCACATTGACAAAGTTGTAGTCCCGCGTGATCATGAAAGATTCCGCGTCAATCGACTCATTGGTCTCCTTGTCATAGCCGATGGAAAATCCGTTGATCGTCTTCGGCACACGTGTCATCTGCTGTACAAGCGGCACCTTTACATGCATACCGGGCTCACCGACAACCGTCGGCACACCAAAGGTCGTAACAACCGCATACTCATTCTCTTTCAGTGAATACACACTGCCGCCCAACAGATAGAGCACCACCAGCGCCAGAATGATAAGGAGCATATTCCGCCCCATCTTCGCCGCTGAAAACGCTTTTTTCCGGCCGCCTCCTGACGGCTCCGTTTCCCCGGCTTCCGTATACATGTTATTCCCCTGTTTTTTTCCAAATAACATCTGTTTCCTCCTTTGTGTCACATTACGTTCACTTGTGCGACAGCCGCGCCGCGTCTGTCGGTGCTTTATATTTTACACTTACAATACAAATAAAGCAACGACATTCTTTTTCCAAGGATTTTCTCAGAAATTTCGCAAATTTGACCAATTTTCGTTTCCGAATTTTGTAAAACCGTACAAAATGCTCTTTCCGGAGTATTTTTCCATTGACAGTGCCTCTTAATGGGAATAAAATGATAGTAACTCAAAGAGCGTCGTCGCTTGATATTTCTGCGCTCATATTTTTGAATGTTTCATTTTCATTAAAATATTTATCTCATAAGGGGGAGGGCAAAAATGAAAAAATATGTAAAACCGATGGCACTTTCAAATAACAATCTGGCAGAAGGCGTGTATATGGCATCCGGAGCAGAAGGCAGTGCATGCTATCAGGCAAGTGCTTATATCCATCAGAGTCCTGTCAACGGCGACAGAACCTACCGTATTCAGGTAAATGGCAAACACGATACGACACATACATCCAGTAAGCAGGAATTGGTTCTGTCATTCAACATGCCTGTAGAGTATGTATCTTCCTCAGGTACACTCTTAAGCGGCAACAACACACCTACCATACACATTGGTTATACATACTGGAATAACCCTACGGACAATATTGGTCTTGGTGATGTATGTGTAAAGGCAGATGACGGTCTTACGATTACAGGCTGCGTACTGCTCTGTGGCGGTGCCGGGGATTGCTAATCTGCCTGTATCAAAACATATGATCAGAATGTTAAAAACTGTGTATGGCGGTATGCTGTACACAGTTTTTTCGTGACGCCGGATATCTGATACAAATAATTACCCGGAAAGGTATTTCGTTTTAACATGAGAGAAAAAATACGATTTTACATCAAACGAATTCAGGAGGGACGCCTGCAGGAAATGTGGCGGCAGATCAAATGGATCTATGCCTATGCCCACCGCTACCTGCTGCATATGTTCTTTTACACAATGCTCGGTCTGACCGGAACGATCGTCGGTCTGCTCTCGAGCCTGCTCTCCCGCGATCTCGTGGATATCATCACCGGACACTCCACCGGAAAACTGATTCAGACCTTTGCATCCATGATTCTGCTCACGATCGGAACGACCGTTCTCAATCAGATTTCCGGCTTTGCCTCCAACTATATCAGTATGAAGGTGGATGCGGAGATCAAGGCTGACGTATTCGAAAAGATCCTCGTGACCGACTGGGAATCCCTCACCGCCTATCACACCGGTGACCTGCTGACCCGCTGGGGAAGCGATGCATCCAACATCTCCTCCGGTGTACTAAGCTTCATCCCCAATGCCATCATCTATCTGTTCCAGTTCATCAGCGCGTTCTGTATGGTCATCTACTACGATGCAAGCTTTGCCGTATTTGCTTTTATCAGTATTCCGGTAAGCCTTGTTTTGTCCAAAAAACTAATGAAACGCATGGTAAACAATAACCAGCGCAGCGCTGCCATGAATGCGAAAATGAGCGGTTTTAATCAGGAGGCATTCTCCAATATACAGACCATCAAGGCGTTTCATCTTGTCCGGCTCTACATTGAACGGTTGAAGCAGCTCCAGAAGGAATATATCGGCATGCGCATTGATTTTCAGAAAATGTCCATGGGCACTTCTCTGCTGCTGTCCACAGTGGGTCTGCTGGCCTCCTACGCCTGCTACGGCTGGGGCATCTACCGCGTGTGGAGCGGTGCGATCAGCTACGGTACAATGACGCTGTTTTTAAGTCTCTCCGGCACACTGACCGGAACACTGAACAATCTGACCTCTCTCGTACCGACCGCCATCAGTCTCACCACCTCTGCCGGCCGTCTGATGGATATTGTTGAAATGCCCCGCGAGGATTACAGTCACGACGAAGAGGTGACACAGTTTCTTGCGCAGACACGCGCAGATGGAATCAGCCTGACACTGCACGATCTCTCCTATACCTATCATACCGGAACGGAAGTGTTTGCCGGTGCCTCCCTGGAGGTACACCCGCGGGAGATCATTGCTCTGGTCGGTCCTTCCGGTGAGGGAAAAACAACCATGATGCGTCTCATTCTCTCTCTCATGCATGCCCAGAGCGGATCCGCATTTCTTTCCGGCTTCCACGACGGAGAAAAATTGTCTCTTTCGCTCTCACCTTCCACGCGCATGGCGTTTTCCTATGTTCCGCAGGGCAACACCATGTTCTCCGGCACAATTGCAGAAAACATGCGCAATGTATGCCCCGAGGCAACGGATGACGATATCATAGAAGCGCTGAAACTTGCCTGTGCATGGGACTTTGTCCAAAAGCTTCCTGATGGCATCTACAGCAAAATCGGTGAACGGGGAGGCGGATTTTCGGAAGGACAGGCACAACGTCTCTCCATCGCGCGGGCACTACTCCGCCAATGCCCGATCCTTCTTCTGGATGAGGCAACTTCGGCGCTCGATGTTGCCACCGAACGCCGCGTTTTAAAATGTATTATGAATGATGAACATCCGCGCACCTGTATTGTCACGACCCACCGTCCTACCGTGCTGACGATGTGCGACCGCGTCTATGCGATCCGCGACAAGCAGTGCAAGATCTTAGATGAAGCTGAGATCGACAGTCTGATCAACGATTTCTAAGCTGCCGCCTGCGCCTCAATCTCCCTGATCTTTTGCAGAATCGCACCTGCCAGCAGACGGTGTCCTTCTTCCGTCAGGTGTTCCTGATCAATACTGCTGGGGCCGGCATAGACGGAGGCGTCCAGAAAATCAGCCTGTTCTTTTCGGGCAATTCTTTGATAGACACCCGCCAGCCCTTTTGACACCTCTATGGATGCAGGAGAAAATTCCGGATCATACTCCTTCTTCCACACCTGCTCCCCAAGATGGATCGGCGATATGAGAAGGATTTTGCTTGTCTTTGCATAAGCGCGGATCTGGGCAATCAGATTGCTGATCCCCTTTCCGATGATCTCTGCGGTGGCACCGTATACACTCTTGCAGTCATTTGTCCCCAGCATGAGTACCACGAGATCCACCGGTGCATGAGTCTCTAACACCGTCGGAAGGATATCCACGCCACGTCTTCCGTCCCGCAGGGGATCCTCAAAGATCGTCGTCCTGCCGCAAAGCCCTTCCTCAATTACCCGGTAATTTTCCAATCCGAGTTTTTCATTTAAAATACTTGTCCAGCGGACGCCCCACGGATACCGCTGTCCGTTCCCCGGTATATATCCAAATGTGTTGGAATCTCCAAAGCATAAGATCTGTTTCATTTTCACAACCTCACTTTCCTTCCCATAATCCTATATCACATACTGGTCTGCCAGGAGCTCATTCTGCCAGTCCAGCATATCGGCCAGCGTAATGGATTCCAGCACATCGTTGATCGCCGTATCCAGTTTTTCCCACAACCGGAAGCTGACGCAGGTACTCTTATTTTCACACGGTGTTCCGTTTTCCCCCACACAGTCCGTGGGCGACAGATTGCCTTCCGCTGTCCGCAGGATCTGCCCAACCGTATACTTTTCCGGAGGATAATAGAGTGCATATCCGCCGCGCGCTCCCCTGATACTCTTTACCAGACCTGCCTTGTGCAAAAGTGCAATGATCTGTTCCAGATACTTTTCCGATATCCGCTGTCTTTTCGCGATATCTTTCAGCCTGACCGGATCTCCCTCACTATAGGTCGCCAGATCCAGCATGAGCTTGATCGCATTCTGTCCTTTTGTCGATATCCGCATTCTTCATCAAATCCTCCTTTCGGATTTCTCTTCTTCCCTATATTATACTAATCCGATAGGAATTGTCAATTGCGTTTTTTGTATAATTTATAATAGATTTTTCCTATAAATAATAGAAAGTACGCTCTGCGAACTTTCTATTATCATGAATAAAAAAACCTGCAGCCCTTTTCCCTGGCTGCAGGTTTTTAGATACCCTAATATCTTAATTTAATCGTTATTGAAAAGCGGTGTAGACAGATATCTGTCACCGGAATCCGGCAGCAGAGCGACAATCGTCTTGCCTGCATTTTCCGGTCTCTGCGCGAGAATCGTTGCTGCCTTCAATGCAGCTCCCGAAGAGATACCTACCAGAACACCCTCGCTGACCGCAAAAGATTTGCCCTCTGCAAATGCATCCGTATTCTCGATCGTGATGATCTCATCATAGACAGTGGTATTGAGTACATCCGGCACGAATCCGGCACCAATTCCCTGAATCTTATGGGCACCCGGAGTTCCTTTTGAAAGGACAGGGCTTCCGGCGGGCTCAACTGCCACAATCTTCACATTCGGATTTTTCTCTTTTAAGTATTCTCCGACACCGGTAATCGTTCCGCCGGTACCGACACCTGCAACGAAAATATCCACTTTACCGTCTGTCTGCTCCCAGATCTCCGGTCCGGTTGTTGCCTTATGTGCTGCAGGGTTGGCAGGATTCACAAACTGTCCTAAAATCACTGCACCCTCAATCTCGTTCTTCAGTTCCTCCGCCTTTGCGATGGCACCCTTCATTCCCTTTGCTCCCTCAGTAAGTACAAGCTCTGCTCCGTATGCCTTTAACAGATTTCTACGCTCTACACTCATCGTATCCGGCAGGGTTAAGATCGCGCGGTAGCCCTTTGCTGCTGCCACTGCTGCCAGTCCGATACCGGTGTTACCACTCGTGGGCTCAATGATCGTAGCTCCCTCTTTTAATACTCCGCTCTTTTCCGCATCCTCGATCATTGCCAGCGCAATACGATCCTTTACAGATCCCGCCGGGTTTAAATACTCCAGCTTTGCAAGAATCGTTGCGTTCTCTGCACCCGCCTTCTTTGCATATCTGCTCGCTTTCAGGATGGGTGTTCCTCCAATCAGTTCCAATGCGCTCTCTTTAATCTGACTCATAATTCTTACCTCCGTTTTCCCTTTTTTATTATTCTTTTCTTCACGTTTTCACATCTGCCTTTTTGAACCGGTTTTCTATTTATTTGGCTTACGTTTTCTTTTTCCTAGTTTTCAAATAGGCTTTCTATGTTTTTTGTATGATTGCATTATATCCTTTCCGGATGCACTTGTCAATTAGTTTCTTTCTCTTATTTGTTATAGTCACTGACTATAACCTCTGGTGCCCTGTTTACTCATCCACGTTGTCTGTGGAATCCTGTTTTTCTGCCTCTCGAAAGACGATTTCCAACTCGTCTAACAGATCCTCCACATCCTCGATGCCCACAGACAGACGAAGCGTTGCATCCGTGATACCGTTTTTTTCGCGAATCTCTTTGGGGACATCCGCATGGGTCTGTGTCGCGGGATATGTAATCAGAGTCTCCACCCCGCCCAGGCTCTCCGCAAACTTGATCATCTTTACCTTCTCTAAGATCGTCAGCGCAAACTCTTTACTTTTCAGCTGGAAGGTAATCATCGCTCCAAATCCCCGGGCCTGTTTTTTCATGATCTCATAGCCCGGATGTTCCGGCAGTCCCGGGTAAATGACCCTGGTGACTGCCTCCTGACAGGCGAGCCACTCTGCGATCCGAAATGCGTTTTTCTGTGCCCGCTCCATGCGGATGCCGAGCGTCTTGATGCCACGCAGGATGAGCCAGCTGTCAAAGGGCGCAAGTCCTGCTCCGGTCGTCTTGATCAGAAAACGGAACCGCTCGCTGATGTCCTCCCGGTTCGTGACAAGAAAACCAGCAAGTGTATCATTGTGTCCCCCCAGATATTTCGTCCCGCTGTGCACCACAATGTCAGCTCCCAGATCCAGCGGATTCTGGAAATATGGTGAGAGAAACGTATTGTCAACGATCAATAACAGACCATGCTTCTTTGCAATCTCCGCAAGTGCCGCGATATCCGTCACATTCATCATCGGATTGGTGGGTGTCTCGATATAGATTGCTTTTGTGTGCCCATTGATATAATTCTCTACATTTTCCCTGTAACACTCCGCATGAGAGAAAGTGATACCGTTCTTCTCAGAGACATAGCTGAACAGCCGTATGCTTCCTCCGTAGAGATCTGAATCCACAATCAGATGATCTCCCGGCGCAAATAGCTCCATCAAAAGGCTGATCGCCGCCATGCCGCTGGAAAATGCCAGCGCGTCAATTCCGTTTTCCAGTGATGCTACCACCTTCTCCAGATGCTCTCTCGTGGGATTCTGCAATCTGCTGTAATCATATCCCGTGCTCTGCCCCACACCGGGGTGCGCATAGGTTGCCGTCTGATAGATTGGATAGCTGATCGCCCCGTAGTGCTTACTCTCTCCTTCTTCCTCTTCCAGATGTAAACATTTCGTATCAATTCCTCTTGCCATAAGTCCCTCCTGTATCACCGCGTCAGGCGATCGCTCTCCCAACTGCCTGCAGCTGTTTTCCTATATATCAAATAGGTATAGTAATATTCTTTACAAATCTACTATAACAAAAGCTACCGATGTTGTATAATTCCTTTTTTCTCTTTCATATTATAGTCAAAAGCTATAACCGGAGGCTTTTGTCGTGTAGGAGACGAAGTTCCCTATACGACAGAAAACTCCCGCCACACATGCGTGACGGGAGTTAAAGGATGACAGGTTATACTTTTCTTTTGTTTCTTAGTCTGCCACTGCGCGGAATGCCTCGTCCAGATCCTGAATGATATCGTCGATATGCTCTGTTCCGATAGAAAGACGGATCGTGTTGGGCTTGATTCCCTGATCAAGCAGTTCTTCCGGGCTGCACTGGCTATGTGTCGTAGAAGCCGGATGGATCACGAGAGATTTCACATCTGCCACATTTGCCAACAGTGAAAACAGCTCCAGATTGTCGATGAAATCCTTTGCCTTCTGCTCATCACCCTTGATCTCAAAAGTAAAG
>JALELN010000172.1 GCA_022771765.1 Lachnospiraceae bacterium
ACCGTTATTATATGATAGTAAAAATACATCAAGGAGGAACCAGAATACCATGCGTCATCTAATGAGCCCATTGGATCTGTCGGTCGAAGAGCTGGACGAGCTTCTGACTCTCGCGGGCGACATTGAAAAACATCCCGATAAATACGCACATGCCTGTGAAGGCAAAAAACTTGCAACCTGTTTTTACGAACCAAGCACACGTACCCGACTTAGCTTTGAGGCTGCCATGTTAAATCTCGGCGGCAATGTTCTCGGTTTTCACAGTGCCGGCAGCAGTTCCGCTGCCAAGGGCGAAAGTGTTTCCGATACCATTCGTGTTATTTCCTGTTACGCAGATATATGTGCCATTCGTCATCCCAAGGAGGGAGCTGCTTTAGTCGCTTCCCAGAAATCGGGGATTCCTGTTATCAACGCCGGAGACGGCGGTCATCAGCATCCGACTCAGACTCTCACGGATCTACTTACCATTTACAATTTAAAAGGACATTTCGATCATCTAAAGATCGGTCTGTGCGGCGATCTGAAATTTGGTCGAACTGTGCACTCGCTGATCAATGCGCTGATCCGCTATCCGGGAGTAGAGTTTGTACTTGTATCACCGGAGGAGCTTCGGGTTCCCAGCTACATTCGCACCGATGTACTGGAAGCAAATCACATCCCCTACCGCGAGATGGAAAAACTGGAGGATGCCATCGGCGACCTCGATATCTTATATATGACCCGTGTACAGAGGGAACGGTTCTTCAATGAAGAAGATTATGTACGCATGAAGGATTTCTATATTTTAGACAAAGAAAAGATGAGCCTTGCAAGGGAAGACATGCTGGTGCTCCATCCCCTGCCCCGTGTCAATGAGATCGCTGTAGAAGTGGACGATGATCCGAGAGCTGTCTACTTCAAGCAGGCGCAGTACGGTGTCTACGTGCGCATGGCGCTGATCCTTACACTGTTAGGCATCAAGGTTGATTGAGGAGGTATATGAAATGTTAAATATCAGCGGAATCCATGAGGGCTTTGTATTAGACCACATTCAGGCAGGAATGAGCATGCGCATCTATCACGATCTGAAGCTCGACCGTCTGGACTGTACTGTAGCGATCATCAAAAACGCCAAGAGCAACAAAATGGGGAAAAAGGATATCATCAAGGTCGAGTGCCCAATCGATGCACTGGATCTGGATATTTTAGGTTTTATTGACCACCGCATTACAGTCAATGTCATCAAGGATGACAAGATCGTGGAAAAAAAGGCATTACATCTTCCGAAAGAGGTTCACAATGTAATCGCCTGCAAAAATCCCCGCTGCATCACTTCTGTTGAACAGGAGCTGGAGCAGATCTTTGTGCTTACCGATCCGGAGAAGAAGGTGTATCGGTGTAAATATTGCGAGACGAAGTTCAAAAATTAATCGCACAGTGTGCAAACAAAAAAGAGAAGCTTCGCTTCTCTTTTTTAAAATCTAAATCCAACAGGATTACAACAGCAATTGCACAGTATATTCATCAGACAAAGGCTGAGGCAGAAGCTGCTGCTGCCAGCAAACGGTCTGCTATAGCCGCGACCCATATTACTGTACCAGTCTCCACCGTAGTTCAACTGCTGTTCGAAGGCGCGGTACTGCATATTGTTCGGATCCATCGCGCACGCCTGGGCGATATGCTCCTTTGCCGTCACATTATTGCCGGCACCGGCATTTGCCATCGCGCTGTAATAATACCAGTTGGCAGAACGATTTTTAATATTTGCCAGAACATTCAACGCTTCCCGATAGCAACGATGGTTGATATAGTTGGCTGCTGCCTGAAGCTCAATCATGTCGGTGTCGGACGAACCGGTGCTGCGCTGCTGTCCGCCGCCAAAGCCTCCGAAACCGCCAAAATCACCATAATATCCGCCCTGGCTGCTGCCTCCGCCAAATCCGTCATAGCTATAGCCCTGCTGCTTTTCCTTCATGATCTGGTCATACGCCTGCTGGACCTCCTTGAAACGTTCCTCCGCCTGGGCCTTATTCGGATTGTTAATATTTGCATCCGGGTGATATTTTCGGCTCAGATTGCGATATGCTTTTTTTATTTCGTCATCACTGGCACCGGGTGACACCCCGAGTACCTCATAAGGATTCGCCACTGTCTTTTTTCCTTTTTAATTTTGATTTGATTTTTTCAGATTTTTCGTCCGGCTTGTAGCCGCGGCTTTCTTTTCCTTTAATTCCTTTTTCTGGCGTTTCAACTGCAGATATTCGTAGCGCGTCCACACACCCGAATACAGTACATTCCGCAAAATATCCGCGTGCTGTAAGATCGGCAGCCGTTCAAAGGATTTGGCACATTCCGCCATCATACTGGTCAACAGCTGCCTGCAGTAGATCTCATACTCCTCACCGCCGGCCGCAAAGGATAAAATATTATACCTCTTATTTTTTTCATCCTTTTCACGATCCTCGTATGCGTCCATAAGGTATATAAACTTACCCATATAAAACCCGAAACAGCGTAACTCCTCCGACCACTCATCCTGCCTCCAGTCGAAAAGTTCAGCCAGCATCTGACCGGTCAACCCTGCCACCAGATCAATATTTGTCTCCTGACGCGATTCTGCTGCCGCGAGCTGCTCCAGATAATTTTCCAGTGCGGACAGCTGCCGCGGATACTGCGCACCAATGCGCACATAGTCATCATGAAGCGCTTTTGACACAAACTTTTTTGTCACAGAATGCTCGTCCCGCCAGTCGTCCAGCGAATTGTGGTACGACAACAGGATATTCATATCTGCCGCATATCTCGTCGCGTCATTGATCCAGACATTCTGCTTTCTGCCGGGATGACGCACGCAGTTAAATGCCTCATGCGTATTTTCCAACTCATACAATCCACTCAGCAGAATGATCAGAAAAGTCATATCATAGTTCAGAAGCATCTGCCCTTTTTTTCCGCAATTCTCTTTTAACTGCTGACACAGTCCGCAATAATATGCCTGATAAGTGATCTTATTTTCTTCTGTCAATTCTTTTGCATTCGCATGAATATATCCAAACATAAAAACCTCTTACCTCTGCAATTAACTCTTGCGAACAAATTCCATTTTACATTTCGGACAGGTGATACAGATCTTCCCGTGTCCTTTCGGCACACGTACCTTCTGGCTGCACTGGGGACACTTATAAAAATGATAGATTTTGCGCTGCTCCATATGTGTCTTTGCCTTCTGACGCTTTACTGCCAGACCGTAGCGCCAATTTAAATATTTTTGATTCTGCGCGCTCATCTTTGCAATATTTTTGGAGAACATCCGGTAATAGCAGTAGATCAGAAGCGCGATACCTGCAATATAAAAAATTGTCCAGCGCGTGAGCAGCGACAACCCAAGGAGCACTAGCGTGATCACAAGGTATACTCTGGACAATTGATCATTTCCGTATCTGCCGTACATAAACTGTTGCATTTTCTCTCGAAATTTCATTTTAACAACACCTTTCATTACTGATATAAAAGGTATGTTAAATCGTTTCGCACGCTTCGTCAATAAATCTACCGCAGATTTAATACTTTTTTAAGATTCTCAAGAGATTATCATATATCAAATCAGGTTAAGCAGAACGATAAGCCGGGTTATGTCGTTGAATGATCATCTATCTAGGACGCATGTTGCCATGCGCCTCAAGCGACCTACCTGAAGCTGGCGGGCCACGTCATCGCTTCGTTCTGGTCTTGCTTCGG
>JALELN010000182.1 GCA_022771765.1 Lachnospiraceae bacterium
CCGCAAGCGAATCATCTGTTCCGCTTGATTATGCAGCCTTTTATTTACTTGCCCTGTTATCTGAAATCCTGCTTCTCGCGCCTACCTCAACACGCATTCCTGCTCCAGCTTCACATTCCGCTCCAGCATATACCGGATTACCTCATGCATGCTATCCGTCCCAAAGGTATGCGCCTCCAGCATTCTCTTCAACCGGATCCTGTCATGTTCCGTCAATTCCCGCCCATATTCCTCATAGGCTGTTAACGTGCTTAGATCCATCCGGTACATCCGAAACGGAATGCCCGTCTTTTTGCAGAGATCCTCATAGATTTCAAACCCGCCCGCGTCAATGTCACCAAAATGACAATATTCCGCATCCGGTAAAGCCTCGTACACGTTCTTTAACAGTTCGCGCCGGACAGAGTTATGATACCCTCCCAGATAGATAATGAGCGCATCCGTTTCCTCCCAACGGAAAAACGTTGTGAGGTTTTCAATTGTGATTACACGCCGGATCTCATTCATATCACAAAACCGGATTGCCGATAAATCCTCTCCTGAAATTCCGATCCCCTGCTTTAGATCCGTGATGTGATACAGTGTTTCATGAATCCAAAAGGAAACCTTTCCTTTCAGATACACATAATTCGGAGTATGATAAATTCCGTATTCCGCCAGTATCTGCGCAAAATCCTTCTCCTCCGTATCCTCACCGAAGGTTCGGAATATTTTTCCAAGTCTGCCACTCATGCTCTGCAACATCTTGGAATCATGAAATACTTTAATTGAAAACTCTCTCAGATAACACTGCTTTTCATTTCTTTCTATCTCAAATACTCCCCGCAAAAGCAGCTTTGTTGCTTCCGTATTCTCCAGATCAATATATTCCTTCACCGTGCGATTCGAATCCAGTCGTTCCAGCAAATATCTCATAAATTTTTGACAGACGGGCGTGTCGCAAGATCCACGGCACTCCTGCAACAGCCCAATCGTTGTCAGGGCAAGGTCTGTCTTTGGAACACGTTTCACATACTCGTATGCCTGCTCAACATGCTCTGTATTCAGGACCACTTTTGAGATGATATGGTTTTCTTTTCCCCGTTTCCATACAATACGGATATATCCCTGCTCTTCCAGTTCCTGCATAGAACTATGAATTCGTTCGTATTCATACGAGCTCTCATCAAAGTACGCCGGAATTTTCTTTTTATGAAAAGGGAAATCTATGCTGATATTTCTTTTATTTTCCCCTGTAAACAGCCGGCTGTTCTCGTAAGAATCCAATAGTGCATTTAATATCTTTCTGTCATACTGTACCATTGTGATAGTTCTCCACAAAGCTCACTCGTTCATCCGTCATGACAAGCAGCGTTTCTTCGACATAAGGGCTGATGTACTGGATCTTGTCCGGCGGAGCCGCAATCAGAATCTGTAGGGGCAAACGTCTTAAAAACTCCAGAACACCGCCGATTCTTTCATCATCCATATTATTGAACGCCTCGTCGAACATGACCAGTCCGATCGCTTCCCCGCCGATATTATTTCTGTATAATTGTACAAAGGATGCCGCCACGGTCACATAAAACGGTGTCTGCGTCTCCCCGCCGCTCTTTTCCTCACATACCTTGGAGTAAAACGAATAGCTGCCGTCACTGTGTATGATCTTGATATCATAATCCATATAAGTCCGGTAATCTGTAAACTCGTCCAGCGCCTTCACATTGTTCTCATTGTCAAGCGCAAGCTTTTCAAACAGCTCATCGATGACCTCTTTGTGATTTTCATGGAAAAGTCCACTGAAAATTGATTCTCCCTGCATGGCATTAAAATCATCCATGATCATCTCGTAATACTGGCGATACCGCCTGCTGGGCATATATATAAACTCATACTTCTCATTGCTGAATATAATATCGTTCAACGCCTTATTTAATTCCTTAAATTCGCTCTGGGCCGTTTTCATATTCTCCTGCAATTTTGAAAGAAACTGTTCTCTGAATTCCTCCTCCGCAGCATTTCTCGCAGACTGTACCTTCTCTTCATAGCTGAGAAGCTCTGAGTTTTTCAGCTTATCATACTCTGCCTCAAAGTCCGGATACCCATCCATCGTCGGCGCGGCCCCAAAGTCATGGGCGGTCTTATACTCCACCATCGCCTTTTCCATATTTTTTTGCGAGCCTTCTATCGTTGTGAGATTTGCCTTCCTTCTTCTTGCGAAATTATCCCGGAATTGCTCATATGTTTTATCTGATGTCTGTTTTTCATAGTCGTTATTCCACGCAATGAGCTGCTCGCCTCCTTTCGCTCCCAGTTCCAGATATGCTGCTTTTTGAGACGCACATTCTGCCTGCTGCATGGAAATCTCCTCCCGGTTTTTACGGATTTTCTCTTCCAGTCCACCCACATTTCGGTTTAATCCATTCAGCTCCTTCTCCAGATCTTTTATGATCTCTTCCAGCGAGCCCAGCTGGATCTGCTTTTGAATCATATTGGAATTCTTTTGAAGCGTTTCTATATTTTTCCTGCACCGGTCCATTTCTTCTTCCAATGCCCCTATGTCGCTCAATACATCTACCCGGTACTTAATATCCGTGTCTGCATCCGTCGCCAGCGGCGCCAGGACATAGTCCAGCTGCTTTAACTGTTCCTTTGTCTTGAAAAGCAATTCTTCCAGTTCTTTGTGCTTACGTTTTGCCTGCTCCAGCTGAACCTTAATCGCGTTTTTTCCAATATACGGGGTTTCATAAATGACCGGCTTGATTGCGCTGGCCACATGATTCTGATACTTCATACACTCGCTGGTAATGGCAGTCGAATAATTTTTCAATTCGCTGTAATGGCTGCACATATGCACTTTTCCCAGAACCATATTGATAAAACGCTTGGCATAAACATTGCGGGATGATACAACCGTAGCAAGCGACCCTTCCGGTGCAGTGTCATACTCATCCAGCTTCTGGGTATTGATCAGGCCGACTCCATAGGCCTTTCGCTCTTTTCTCAACTTATCATAAGTGCCCAGAGCAATGTCGAAATTCTCCGGCTCCACCAGAATATAAAACCGCTGTGTATTTAAATATCCTTCTACTGCGTTGCGCCATGCATCGTCCGTAATTTCCAGCAATTCGCACAGCACACGCGGCTCGGGCGTTCTCCCGATCCGGATAAATTCTGCCTTTATCGCCTCCATCACCCGCTCGACCTCATCCGGGTAAGAAAACTTCTTTTTGTTCAGCAGCTCGATGCGCTGTTCCAGCTCCCGTCTCTCCTTGTCATGCTCGTTCTGACGTATGGCAACCTCAGCCTTTTTCATCTGCACTTTTCCATACATCTCAGTCTTATAATCAATGACATCCTGCAGTGTCTGCTTAAAGTCTGACAGATCCCTCATATGAACCACATCTTTTAACAGCTGCTGATATTTACGCACACATTCTGCCACATCTTTTACTTCAAGCAATGCTGCTGCCTGCCTCCCGGCTTTACGGATACTCTCTTGCAAATGTCCGCGGTCTGCTTCAAGCTCGCTCTTCCTCCTACTGAGCCCTTCCAGTTTTCTTTTTTGCTCATCCAGTGCAATAAAATCTTTATCCTGCCTGAGCTCATCCTTTAAGCTTTCCCGTATTTCATCCTTCTCCCGCTTCTCCTTCTCCAGACGGAAAATCTTGGAATTCTGCTCCTCCAGACGTATCTCATCATTTCGCACCTGATGCTCCAATCCCGCGATCCGCTCACTTGTAATGTCTGCCGCGGCTCTGGCCAAAAAATACTCATACATCCGGTCCTTCTTCAGACCGTCCACCGTCTGTGCGTGAAACTTGTCAATCACATCGAGTCTTCCGATACGGACCTTGACGTTTTCGAGCGTTCGCTGAAGATCCTGATAGGTTCTCACATTCTCGCGCAGAATGTCTATATTGACCGCTTTTTCATCCAGTACATACGAATAGACAAAATCCTTGATGTCATCAATCGGCCGGAATGCCATCGCCTTCGGGATCAGACGGAAAAATTTTTCCTCAATTCTTCCAAACCGGTTTCGTACCATGACCTTTGCATCCTTATCCGTCGTACACCAGGTCTTGATCTGCTTTGCATTGGTACTGCGAAACTGCGTAATCGATTTTGGCTGCTTCCCCGAAAAGAACATCTGATCCTCAAGACGCACTCCATCCATCAGGTAACGCGCCCATTTTTCCTGTCCCTCTGACGCAGAATCGATCACCGCTCCTACAATAAAATAGCGTTTTTTGCTCTCCTCATAAAATTCCAGTGCCACATGCGCGCTGATCTCTCCCGTCCGCTCATAGGGCTTGTTTTCCCGCCCGGTCTTGCAGCGGATATATCCGGTCAGCTTCCGCTTGCCATTTTCATGTGCCGCCTTGTTAAAAGAATTAGCAGAACAGGTGACTACAAACTGAATCGCGTCCAGCAACGTGGATTTTCCGGCTCCGTTTTCACCGGAAATCAGAGTTGAATCTTCAATTTCAATCGTATTGTTGGTAAAGCGGTGCCAGTTAATCAGCTTCACTCTCGTCAGTTTCTTCATCCTCTTTTGTCCCTTTCCGGTAATTTTCCAGCTTGTCGTATGCCTGCTTGATATCCTCCACGCGGATTGCCATCAGTATCGAATCAAAAATAATGATTCTGGAATCTTCCTTTCCCAGATCCTTATCCAGTGTTTCTATGATCTGGAATCTGCGAAACACGCTCAGGGCATTGCGCAGAGTCGTCTTATCAATCATTTTGTCCCTGATCTTCAGGCTCAGGAACTTATCATGGATATCGCCCACATTGATGATCACTTCATCGCTGACTGACAGTTCCCTCTTTTTCTCATCATACAGGATCCTTAAAATCAGTAAAATGACCGATTCATAAAGTTTCAGATTATATCGATTGTAGTTCTGTGGATTTGTCAGCTGTACGACACCGTATTCCTCATTGATCTCCAGACGATAGCCCAGCAGGGAAAGATATTCTGAGAATTTCTCTTTGTATTTTAACACAAAATAATAGTCTGACCGGCTCACCGGGTTCCCCTTACATAAAAAACAGTTGCTCAAAAGCCGGTTACAGATTCTTGTAAATTCATCCTTATCCCGTTGCAACATTCCTTCCAAAAAATCCATTTTCCTGTCTTCCTCTCCTGTTGATCGCCCATGCACTGTACCATTGATCCGTATCCTCCCGGCGATCTCTATCCTTTTAAGCGAATCGTGAAATTGCGGAAGCGGTATCCTTTCTGTTCGATTTCTTCCCCCGTTTCCACCGTGTAACCCATATTTTTCCGCTGTCCGTATAAGCGCACATAGATGATCTTCACAAAATCCTCCGCGTTCTCCATCGGGAGCTGTGAGGCTTGTATCTCCCCGTTTTCTCCCACGTGCTCCTTGACATAACGCTCAATTTTTTCAGGATTCATCACACGCTGCATCTTTTCCATCATTTTCCGCAGCTTTTCCTGACGAAGCATCAGATCCGGCTCTTCCACGGCAAGTTCTTCCGGACAGAATTCCCTGCGCCCTTCGATGGGCGCATACAGCGATTTCTCATCCAGCACCGACATGCTGTAAATGCGCACTAATTCATCAAGGAAATCAATCCGGTAAATTCCTCCAAGCTCCATTTGATCTTCATTCATCTTCTCGTTGATACCGATCAGCAGCTCCTTGAGCTGACCCCGGATATCCTCACTCCCGGTCAAAAGAAACTTTGCGCGGTTGATCGCCGCCCTCTGATACTGTGTGTTCTTATGATTGATCTCCACCAGAATCTCATCCATGTTCTGAAACGCGTCAATCACCTCACGAATGTAATGGTAGACCAGCTCCTCCGCTTCTTCTTTCGAGATTTCCTTAATACCCGCAAGATCAGCACTCGCCTTCTCGATATATGTTCTGCTTCTGCTCTTACTCTCCAGACGTTCCACGATCTCCGGCCGGAATTTTGATACATTATCCGAGGTCAGCAGACGATGGTATGCCTTATCAACGATATTTGTGATGTAATCATTGAACAAAGCATCCATGATTTCAGCCACCGTCCGGTGCTTTGTCAGCTCATCGATATAATGCTTGATACTGGAATTCAGGTTCTTTAACCCAGTAACGAGCAAGTCCGTGTTTTCCAGTATCTGCAAGAGTACGATTCCCGGCTTGTCCGTGTTGCTTCGCACCAGACTGTATATCGTATAAATGTAGCCCTGATACTCGATCTGTCTGCCTTCCGCAATCTCTGTCAGCGTCTTTATAATTTTAACCGCATACTCCTTAAAGTTGACCCGCTGCACATAACTCTTATCTGTCTCGATTTCGATCCATCCATAATACTCCAACCGGCGCAGCATCCAGTTTGCCTTACTTCTGGCATCCCCGGCTTCCGCTTCCTCTTCCATAATAGACGCCGCATTCGCCTGCTCAAAATAATATTGCAATTCTTCCACGAGCACATCTCTTTCCACACCAAAAGAAAGCTGATGATCCATGACGTTAAACAGCTTGCAAATACACTCCCAATATGCGATTTTCCCCGGCGCAGCCAGTGGCGCAAAAAAATTATCCGGTAATATGTGAAACATTTTCTTTTCCCGATAGCATGTTTTTCTTCATCTTATCACATTCATATAGAAAACACTATCCTAAATAATAGAAAGTACGCTCTGCGAACTTTCTATTATCATGAATGAAAGAACCCAAAGGCTGTGAATAAATATTGTTAATCACAGCTCTTGGGTTCTTTTGATGTGAAGCTTAAAACATACCTGAATAAATCTGAAGTGTACGAAGCTTGTTATACTTTAATACTTTTTTATTTGTACTGATCTTTACTTTATGTGTAGAACTTTTCTTTATTGTACTCATGTAAAATGTATACGTTCCCTTATCCAAAGTGTATGTCTTAGAATATGTCTTATCATTAATCATTTTTTCACTATCGGCGCAAAGAACATTATCATACCAGGAATCTTCATTATACTTCTTTGCCAGAAAGTCTTTTTTCAACTGCGCCGAAGTGCCCCGAAATACATTGCCTCCATAATGCTCACCTGCTGAGTCCTTTGATACAATAGTAACTTTCGCTTTACTCTTCAGCGTAAACTCAACAAAGGTATTTGTCTGATCCATTCCCTCCTGAATCTTAATCTTGTTCTGCTTTTCAAATGATTTGCTCCAAGATGCTGCCTGAACCGGAACTGCCGCAGTCAACGCCACAGCGACTGCAACTGCAAGAGTCAAGAGTGACACAACAATTTTTGATCTTTTCATATTTTCCTCCTTTTTCACAGAAACAAATGATCGTCAAACCCTGCACGAATAACCATGAATTCAACAATAATCTATGGCTTCCTTACACTTAAAAGTATAATCCTATTCATTATTATATGCAAGTCAAAACCCTTACACACTTTACTTGACAAACCCTAAGAATCCGTTCTTCTCATACAATTCCAGCTTTTTCCCCAATATTGTATCTCTTTTTTGATATCTTTTAATATATAAATACCCCCCTCTTCTTTAATTTTACTATTTAAGCAGCAGAATATCCGACCATAAACTACATTTGGATCATTCTCTTACCGCCCTGCAAGCCGCACTCAGCAAGCAATTTAAGACATAAATATTGTTATTCATATAGCACCTTCTATTATTTCAATGTACATTTTTACTGCTCATAGCCATTATCCGCCAGCTTAAGCAGTAATCACTTGCAAAATTAGATTATAGAAGTTGCATCTTTACCACTCACAGCTCCAATTTTGCTCTTCAAGTAGTAATTTTGTGTGAAATGAGATGATAGGAGCCATATCTTTACTGCCTGCAACTTCAATTCCACGCGTCAAGTAGTAAACAAATGCAAAATATAATAATTGAAGCTATATTATTACTGCC
>JALELN010000189.1 GCA_022771765.1 Lachnospiraceae bacterium
TACGCAGGCCACCGCCTACGCCCGGATCCGTTCCACCGCAGGCAGCGATTTCGCAAGAGCGGAGCGTCAGCGTGAAGTCATCAATGAGATCGTGAAAAAAGCAAAAAAGACAGATCTTCCGACGATCAACAAGATCATCAACCAGGTGTTCCCGGAGATCTGCACGAACTATACAAACACGGACATCATCCGTCTGGCAGCAGCCATGTTTGACTACGAGCTGTCAGATTCCACCGGATTCCCCTTCAGCAAATATCCGGCGAGACTCGGCGGCAGCAAGGGTGACGTAGTCATACCGGCAGATCTGGAGAACAACGTGCGGGCACTGCACCGTTATCTGTACAACGATACCAGTTACGTGCCTTCAGCGACAGTGATCAATTACAGTGATCTGCTAAAGAATAACTACGGCATCACGATAGAAAACGGAGACCATCCCGATGTCGTACAGGGCGGTACGATAGAAGGAGATACCTTCAACGCGAATGACACTGTGGAAGAGACCACAGACGGGGGAAACACGTAAATGAAAAGAGCAAGGGCGCACGAAACACGGCGCCCTTTATCACTTTAAATAGGTAATTGCGAAACAAATTCAAGACGTGAATAAGGAATGTGAGACACAATGTATCAGGCAGTGCACTTTGGAGCGGCTGGTACTTAGTGACCGTATTTTGGTCACTTATGTACCACTGCCAGCGACAAGTAGCGGGAGCGTGCCTGCCATACATGTGCTCACATGACCCAGACAAAACGTAAATAGTTTCGCGATTACCTGGAGATGTAAAACGAATAGGAGGATATAATATGTGTGGAATCGTAGGATATATCGGCAGGAAGCAGGCAGCACCGATCCTGCTGGACGGACTGTCAAAACTGGAGTACCGCGGATATGATTCGGCCGGCATGGCGATCTATGACGGCACGCAGATCAATATAGAGAAAAGTACCGGAAGACTAAAGGTGCTCAGCGAGCTGACCCATGATGGCAGCACGATGCCCGGAACGGTCGGCATCGGTCACACCCGGTGGGCGACCCACGGGGAACCCAGTGACAAAAACGCGCATCCCCACTTCAACGAAGCCCGCAGTATCGCTGTCGTGCACAACGGCATCATCGAAAACTACATGAAGTTAAAGAACAAGCTGATCAACCGGGGCTATCACTTCATCTCCGATACAGACACAGAGGTCGTTGCGCATCTGCTGGATTATTACTATAAGAAGACAGACGGCAACATCATCGACACGATCACAAAGGTAATGCACCGGGTAGAGGGTTCCTATGCGTTGGGAATCATCTTTGCGGAGCACCCGGATAAGGTGTACGCGCTGCGCAAAGATTCGCCGCTGATCGTCGGCAGATCCGATGAGGGAAATCTCATCGCCTCCGATGTACCTGCGGTGCTCAAATACACCCGCGATGTGTATTTTATCGAAAACGAAGAGATTGCGGTACTGAGCGAGGACGCCATCGAATTCTTTAACAGCGACGGCGAGCCCATCGAAAAAGAGAGCAAGACCATCGAGTGGGACATCAACGCGGCAGAAAAAGGCGGTTACGAACACTTCATGTTAAAGGAGATGTACGAGCAGCCCAAGACCGTACGCGACACCCTCACCCCCCGCATTAAGGACGGAAAGATCGTCATAGAGGAGCTGGGCATGAGCGAGGAGGAGATCCGCGCCATCAACCGGATCCATATCGTGGCCTGCGGCAGTGCCTATCACACCGGTGTCACGGCCAAATATATCATGGAAGGGCTGGCGCGTATTCCGGTGGAAGTCGATCTCGCCAGTGAATTCCGCTACCGCAACCCGATCTTAAATAAAGGCGATCTGGTGGTGATCATCAGCCAGTCCGGAGAGACGGCAGACTCCCTCGCCGCGCTGCGGGAGGCAAAAGCCCAGGGCATCACGACGCTGGGCATCGTCAATGTCGTCGGCAGCTCCATCGCCAGAGAGGCAGACCGTGTCATGTATACATGGGCAGGACCGGAGATCGCCGTCGCCACCACAAAGGCATATTCCGCGCAGCTGATCGCGCACTATCTGCTGGCGATCTACTTCGCGCAGGTCAAGGGCATGGTCACGGATGAGGAAGTCTCAGAGATGCTCACCGATCTGAAAGCCATTCCGGCGCAGATCGAGATGCTTCTGGCCAACAAAGAGCACATTCAGAAGATCGCCAACCGCTATGTCGGAGCCAAGGACGTATTTTTCATCGGACGCGGCATTGACTACGCTATCGGCATGGAGGGCTCACTCAAGCTCAAGGAGATCTCCTATGTGCACTCAGAGGCATATGCGGCAGGCGAATTAAAGCACGGCACTATCTCCCTCATCGAGGAAGGCACACTTGTCACAGCCATCGTGACACAGAAGGAGCTGTACAAAAAGACCATGAGCAACATCGTGGAGGTGCGCTCCCGCGGCGCAGTCGTCCTGGCAGTCACCAACGAGGACAACACCGAGATCGAAAAGACCGCGGACTACGTGATCTACATTCCGCAGACCAACAAATATTTCACGAACTCTCTCGCCATCATACCGCTGCAGCTGTTCGCCTACTATGTATCCGTCGGCAAAGGCTGCGACGTAGATAAGCCCCGCAACCTGGCAAAATCAGTGACGGTAGAGTAAAATGGTTGATTTTTTTGCAATCCACACGTATAATATTAGTAAGAGATAAAGGAAGTGTAATGACAAAAGACGAGATTGAAGAAATAGCGAAGAAATATGCGATACCAAGTTTGAATTGAATCCATGTAACCTTTTGTTTGCAAATAAAAGTAAATATACGTTTCGAAACTTCCCAAAACATGATGAAGAATTTGCAAAATTTGTATTTGAAAATCGATTATACAATGTATATAATGAAAAACCGCATGGGTATGATATTATATGGGGAGTAATGAGCGATAGTATCCCGCCAGAGGTTATTTTGGCATATCAAAACGGTGAAATAATATATGAAGAGGCAATCCATAGACTGCAAAAATCACAGAGTATGAAGCAGTTATATATTGGAAATCAAGAAATATGTGATATTTTAAAAATTTCAGATTTAATAGAAGTTGATGAAAAGGAGGAAAACTGATATGGTACAACAAAAAAAGTATACAATCGAGGGTGAGTTAACGAAAGCACTGTTACGGTTTTCCTTTGGAAAATTGACCGTAGACGAGGCGAAGAAAAAGGCAGAAGTTGCCGCTAAAAATTGGGATTCATCGAACGAAGCTTTAGCGCACAAAGGTTTGAACTGGTACGCAAAGCAGTTGATAGCAAAAATGTAAAGATTAATGGTGTCTTATAAAAGCGAATTCCATTTTGTAAGATAAAATTAAAGGTGAGTCCTACCTATAAGTGGAACTTATAAGAGCATATGACCATCCCTGTTGATGGGTATATGACAAAAGGCTGTGCCTCGTGCATAGCCTTTTTGTTGCGTTTTACACCCAAAATACATATCATATGAGCCAAAAAACAAATAATAAACAAAAATAAAACACAATTCAGACACAACTTCCTTGTAGACTGTGTACTATCAAAAAGGAAACAGAGTAATAAAAGGAAAAGAGGTATATAGATATGGACAACTACACCAATGACAATCAAAACACATACGAAAGTGGAAACGGCTACCCGGTAGACCCTAATAATAATAGTTATCATTATACGGGTACGGAGAATTCTGCAAACACCTATAGTGCTTATACCAACACGGCTTCCAATCAGGACCGCTACTACAGCCCCTACGAGCGCCGCACAGCCGAGCAGGGCTCCCAGAAACATCGTGAGAAAAAACCGAAAAAAGAGCACGGCTTCGGCGTAACCATCGCGAAATGCGCATGCCTCGCGGCAGTATTCGGACTGGTAGCAGGAGGAGTCTTCGGAGGAGTCAATTACCTGATCCCCGAAAAAGCACAGGAGATCGCCGTGGAAGAGACAAAGGAATCCGCGCTGGCAACCACATCAAACAGCGATAACAACACAACGGCGACGACAGCCGGCGGCAGCATCATAGCCACAGATGTGTCCGATATCGTAGAGGACGCGATGCCTGCCATCGTAGCCATCACCAATATGTCAGAAGTTCAGTACCAGACCTGGTTCGGTCAGACCTATTCGCAGGAAAACGACTACGCGGGCAGCGGAATCATCGTCAGCGAGAATGACGACTATCTGTATATCGCCACCAACAACCACGTGGTAGAGGGAGCAAAGACACTGACCGTACAGTTCTGTGATGAAAATACAGTAGCCGCAGAGGTCAAGGGCACCAGCCCCAGCAACGACCTGGCAGTCGTACAGGTGAAAAAAGACGACATCGAAGACGATACAAAGAAAGCCATCAAGATCGCCAAGATCAATGACAACGGCGAAGAAAAGGTCGGCGAGCCGGTCATCGCCATCGGAAACGCCCTGGGCTACGGCCAGTCCGTTACCAGTGGTATCATCAGCGCGCTGAATCGAGAAGTAACCGCACAGGACAACTCCACCGGAGAGACCTACGCCAACACACTGACACAGACCGACGCCAGCATCAACCCCGGTAATTCCGGCGGCGCCCTGCTGAACGTCAAGGGCGAAGTCATCGGCATCAACTCCTCCAAGATGGGCGGAGACTATGTGGACGGAGTCGGATTTGCGATCCCCATGACGACCGCGGCGCCCATCATCAATGAGCTCATTACCAGAGAGAAAGTTTCAGAGGAAAAGGCAGCATTTATTGGAATCAACGGTATTGATGTGGACGAATCCGTGTCCCAGAATTACAATATGCCCACCGGTATCTGTGTCGTAAAGGTCTATGAAGGCAGCGCGGCAGAGAAAGCCGGCATCCAGAAGGGTGACATCATCACCAAATTCGACGGACATGATGTGGATTCCATGGAAGAAATGCAGGAACTGTTGCAGTACCACGCAGCCGGCAGCAAGGTCACATTTACCATCTGCCGCGCAGACAACGGCGAGTATGTGGAACAGGAAATCGAGGTAACACTCGGCAGCAAGAATTAATAATAACTTTTTTGAAAGGAAGTCTTGCCGCTGTTGCCAGCGGCAAGACTTTGATAAAAAGTGTTTCTCCAGCCCTTACAATATTTGAAATTCTGCGAAAGACTTTGCTAAATTTCCTTGAAAAATCGGAATAAGCGTGTTATTATATGAATATATTAAAGGTGTGATATGTCACATCTTTGGGCTGGTCGAAGGACCCAGGTCCAACCTAATTAGGCGGGGAGACTCCCCGCTATTTTTTTACGGAGAAGAGATGAAAGAGTTAAGTATTTTTGTGGACGAATCAGGGGACTTTGGAGCTTATGAAAAGCATGCACCGTATTATATTGTTACTATGGTACTACATGATCAAAGTGTAGATATAAACAGTGAAATTAAGAAATTGGATGAGGCACTGTTACATTTGGGATATGCTAATGGTCGGGCTATTCATACAGAACCACTGATTAGAAGAGAATATCCATATCAAGCGTATGCGCCAAATGAAAGAAGAGCCATTTTTTCAAAATTATTTTATTTTACACTTGGGTGCGATATAAAATATAAGTCGTTTGTGTTTAAAAAGAACGAGTTTAAGGATATATTCAAATTGGAAGCGCGTATGGCTAGAGAAATTTCTGGTTTTATAAGAGATAATCTGTCGTATTTTCAATCCTTTGATAATGTGATTTTATATTATGATAATGGTCAACATGAGTTAAATAGAATTTTAAATACGGTACTGGCAACAGAACTTGCAGACTATGATGTAAGAAAAGTTATGCCTAATGATTATAAACTATTTCAAGTTGCTGATTTGATATGCACATTGGAACTCCTTGAACAAAAGATTCAAGATGGAGAAATGTCTAAATCCGAGCAGTTGCTTTTTCATAGCAAGCGCGATTTGAAAAAGGATTTTATCAAAGGAATACATAAGAAACGATTCTAAATGAAAAATAAACAGGTGACTTGTAAAAGTTAATTCCACTTTGTGAGATTAATCATCATTATCCTCACTCCGCTTGCTTGTACTTCTCTAATAGAACGTGTAAACGATGCGCCAGTATCCTGCGTGACCGAATGCAGCAGTTGTTTGTGCGGCGGGTTCGCGCGGAGAAAACATGGAAAAGCCGGTAATCAGGCAGCAGAGCCAAGCAGATTTTGCTTGGACTCTGTGCCACACGCGTGATTTACCCGTCAAGCACAACAAACTGTTGCATTCGGTCACGCAGAGAAAAGGCGCATCCTTAAAGCACTTTAAAATGAAAAGGTACGATGTATTGTCAAATCGTCAAATTAAAAGGCACGATTGCTTGAATCGTACCTTTTTTTATGCTAGACTAACGTTATCAATGTCCTACGGAGGAAGAACGACATGAAAAATGATATAAAAAAAAGAAGAATCGTGATAGCGCTCGGACATGAAGCTCTGGGAACGACGCTTCCGGAGCAGAAGACGGCGACAAAGCGGACCGCAAAGGCCGTGGCAGATCTGATCAGCGACGACGCGCAGGTCGTTATCACTCACAGCAACGGTCCGCAGGTCGGCATGATCCATACGGCAATGTCAGAGTTCGCGAGACTCTATCCGGAATATACGGCGACACCCATGAGCGTCTGCTCGGCCATGAGTCAGGGCTATATCGGTTACGATCTGCAGAACGCGATCCGCACGGAGCTGTTAAACAAAGGCATCTACAAGCCGGTGGCGACCGTGTTGACACAGGTGACCGTAGACCCTTACGACGAAGCATTTTACGAGCCTACCAAGATCATCGGGCGTGTCATGAACCGGGAGGACGCAGACGCGGAAGAGAAAAAAGGCAACCACATCACACCGGTGGAGGGCGGCTACCGCAGAATCGTGGCAGCGCCAAAGCCCATTAATGTAGTGGAGATCGACTCCATCCGCGCACTGGTAGATGCGGATCAGGTGGTGATCGCCTGCGGCGGCGGCGGAATACCTGTATTGGATCAGGAACACAATCTGCAGGGAGCCAGCGCGGTCATCGAAAAGGATCTGGCGGCAGGCAGACTGGCAGAGCTGATCGACGCGGACGAGCTCATCATCCTGACCGGAGAAGACCATGTGTATCTGGACTACGGCAAGCCGGAGCAGCGCCCCATCGAGAGCATGAGCACCGCAGAGGCAAAACGCTATATGGAGGAAGGCGCCTTTGAGGAGGGAACGATCCTTCCGAAGATACAGGCAGCCGTAGATTTCATCGGCAACTCCGCCATCCGTAAGGCGACGATTGCCAAGCTGGGCATCCGCCCGGAGACCGAGAAAGCCACTCTGGAAGGCACGATTATTCATAAATAAGAGACATCGACAGGTGCCGTACGAATCATCCCGGCACCTGTTTTTGTGCCGTTCCCAGCAATTTCCGCCATCCGGCGACCCACAAAATCCGGGAACTTTTTCCGTATAATACTAAGTAGCTAAAAAAACAGGTCGAAGCATTTACTGCTGAGACCGTGAGAACATGATTCAGGAGTGCAAAAATCTCATTG
This sequence comes from Lachnospiraceae bacterium, assembly GCA_022771765.1. Classification (GTDB taxonomy): domain Bacteria; phylum Bacillota; class Clostridia; order Lachnospirales; family Lachnospiraceae; genus W0P33-017. The sequence goes on from JALELN010000189.1 coordinate 7,519, forward strand.
CGAAGCAATTTTAAATAGATTTTTGCATCTGATCTGTGAAGGAACTGAACAGTGAAGAAAGGAAGTAGTATGAAATACCGTACCATGAAAAAACTGCTGTCCGCGGTACTGACAGCAGCAGTACTTACGACTGTGCTCCCGGCAAACCTCACATTCGCGCAGGCAGCAGACACATTCGACGCATCCAGTACGCTGGAAGATCTGGGCATCATCGATGCGCCCGGAGAGGAGGACACGACAGGCGATCTGCCGGACAAAAACAAAGAAGCCCAGGCAACGCCCTACGCGGCAGCCAACGGCGATCTGGTCATAGCCATTGATCCCGGACACGGCGGCACAGACAGCGGAGCCGCCTATGGCACGATCAAAGAAAAAGACGTCAATTTAAAAATCGCGAAATACTTAAAAACATATCTTGAGCAATACGACGGCGTGCAGGTATACATGACACGCAGCACGGATACATATCTGGAACTGAGCGAACGCGTGAACAACTCCGTGGCAAACGGGGCAGATGTATTTATCAGCATTCACAACAACGCGTCCTCGAACACAAAGACCAGCGGAAGCATGGTATTTTACCCCAACGAGAGCTATCGCCCGGAGCTGAGCTCTGAGGGAGCAGAGCTCTCCTCAAAAATCCTCAAAAACCTGACAGCCCTCGGACTGCCCGATCTTGGCATCCGTACCAGAGATTCCGAGAGCGGAAACACCTATGACGACGGCAGTATCGCCGACTACTACGGCGTGATCCGAAACGCCAAGCGCAGCGGCATCACCGGCATCATCGTAGAGCACGCATTTGTATCCTGCGCCACAGACCGGGCGAACTATCTGAAGACAGATGCCCAGCTGTCGGGTCTTGCGCAGGCAGACGCCAAGGGCATCGCGGAATACTACGGACTGAAATACAACGGACTCGGCAAGCCCGCGGTCACGATGAGCGCGCCGAAATACAAGACACTGCAGATCACATGGGATCAGCAGGAGACCGCAAACGGCTATCTCGTCTACCGCTCAGAAACCCTGCGGGGAACCTACACCCGTGTCGCGAAAGTGATCGGCCGTGAAAACACCGTATATGTAGATGAAAACATCGCGCTGAACAAAAACTACTATTATAAAATCAGAGCCTACAAGCGCTCAGGCGGAGTCACCTACTTTGGCGATTACTCGAAGATCATCAAAGGCTCTGCCATCGGTGGAACGGAGCTGACGCAGATCCGCCAGATGGCTTCCGGTTACCTGAAGCTGGGCTGGAAAGCAAATGCAGACGCGGACGGCTATGCCATCTACCGCAGCGCGGACGGCGGCACCTACGAGCGGATCGCCACCATCAGCGACCCGGCGCAGACCACCTACAGTGACCGCAGCGTAACACCCGGAGTCGCTTACAGCTACCGTGTGCGCACGATCAATACCTTATATAATAATGAGGGCTTCGGAAAATGGTCCAAGATCGTCACGGTGAATTACCTGAACGCGCCGAAGATGAAGCTCCTCAGCCTCAGGGACAGCGGCATCGTAAAGGTATACTGGACAAAAGCGCCCGGCGCATCCCGCTATGTATTACAGCGAAGTACGGCAAAAGACGGCACCTACAAGACTATCGCCACCATTACGGACGATATGACAAACTCCTATCTGGACCGCAAGGCAGAGCGCGGTATGACCTATTACTACCGGGTGGCGGCCTTCAACCAGAACGGCATCATCGATGGCACCACCGGCTATGTAGAGCCGATCGGTATCAAGAACTTTAAGACACCGCAGATCACCACCGCGCAGATCTCGACAAAAACACCCGGTATGGAGCTTGGCTGGACGAAGATCGCGGGAGCGGAGGGCTACCGGATCTATCGCAGCACCAAAAAGACCGGCGGCTATACCAAGATCGCTACCGTCAAAGGCGCAGATACCGTGACCTACTTTGACCAGCGGGAGACAGAGATCGGAACAACCTGTTATTATAAGGTCACCGCATATGTACACAACTCCGCGGGGCTGGCAACATCCGACGCATCAGAGCCGGTGAGCATCACCGCCGGCTACGCTATCATGGGTGAGAGCAGCACCACGGTCACAAAGATGGCGGCATGGTTCAAGGCCCGGGGCGGCGTCTATCCGGAAGAAATCTACAGCCGGTACGGAGTGCCGACACTCAAAGACTTCTGCAAGATCGTCTACAACGAGGCAAAAGCAGAGGGTGTCAAGGCAGAAGTAGTCTTCGCCCAGGTCTGCAAGGAGACCGGCTTCCTGCGCTTTGGCGGCGATGTAGAGCCGGAGCAGTGTAACTTCGCGGGCATCGGTGCCACCGGAGGCGGCGCGAAAGGCGCGTCCTTCCCCGACGTGCAGACGGGCATCCGCGCGCAGGTACAGCACTTAAAGGCTTACGCCAGCGACGAACCGTTAAATAACACCTGTGTCGATCCCCGCTTCCAGTACGTGAAGCGCTGCGCAGCCAT
>JALELN010000190.1 GCA_022771765.1 Lachnospiraceae bacterium
GCTGGGGCAGAAATTTCTGGTCTCGCTCGTTCTGTATACAGACACGCGAAAAGCAGGGCAGACAGATGATCTGGAATGTTCCATCAATTACGGAGATGTTAGTGGGTATGTCAAGCAGTTTTTTGAGGAAAACACATTTAAGCTTATTGAAAAAGTGGCAGAAAAGCTGGCAGAAAGTCTGCTGCTTCAATATCCTCTGTTAGAGAAGGTAGATGTCAAAATTGAAAAACCCTGGGCACCGATCGCCATTCCGGTTGAGTCGGTCAGCGTGGAAATATCCCGGGGCTGGCACAAGGCCTACATTGCCCTTGGCTCCAATCTGGGTGATAAAAAAGCGTATCTGGATGAAGCAGTGGAAAAGCTGAAAAATCATCCGCTCTGTCAGGTGATAAAGGTAGCTGATTACATTCAGACGGAACCTTATGGCGGCGTGGAACAGGATGTATTTTTAAACAGCGCACTGGAACTTCGTACTTTATTATACCCGGAGGAACTGCTCGCACTATTAAATCAAATCGAGGCCCGGGCCGGGCGTGAACGAACAATCCACTGGGGCCCGCGAACGCTGGATCTTGATATTTTGTTTTATGATGACTGTGTCATCGATACACCTGCGCTTACAATCCCGCACATTGATCTGCAAAACAGAGATTTTGTGTTGATCCCGATGGTACAGCTGGCGCCTTATTACAGGCATCCGATTCTTGGATACACGATGGTACAGCTGCTGAATCAATTAAACAAGGTGCATTGAAAAGAAAAGGTGTCAGACAACCGGGGGCTGTCTGACACCTTTTCTGCCAGATCGTTTCGCTTAGGAACATGCAGGTGTTTTCACAAACAGTTCTTTGATCTGGGGACCTTTTACTTTCCAAAACCGTCGCAGTCCCAGAGAAGTGTAGTGAATCACAAGCGCGGTAGCGAAAGAGATTACCAGATAAACCGGGATGCGGGTCCAGTAATTGAGCGTAGGGAACAGATCAACCATGGCATTTGACCAGAAGCCGTGTCCTAGATACAGGGAGTAACTGAAAACGCCTAACCAGTTGAAGATCGGATGACTGAACCAGCCAGCCCAAACGCTTACATTAGAAAACGTGATCGTGATACATACGGTCAGGACCAAAAGCTCCAGCCAGTCCATATCTCCTCTGCCCTTGAAAAAGCTGACAACAAAAATAGCGGCATAGCCTGAAATTTCTACGATAGCGAAGAGAATTCTGGAAAGAGTCGTAAATTCCTGCTTTTTCAGATACTCGGATACTTTATATCCGACACAGCCCAACAGAATTCCCATAAAAGCACGAACCGTACCTTTTGAGGTAAAGCCGAGCCAGATCGATGCTCCACCAAAGCTGCTCCAGTTCTGATAAGTGATTCCCATGAGGAATACAGCGCTGATCGGGGCAATGGCATAGAAAAATGTATCTTTAAATTTGCGCATGATGGGCCAGATAATGCACATTGCCAGCAGCATCGCGGACAAATACCAGACGGGGCCGTTGCAGACACTTTTTGACGGGCGCAGACCGGTGTTTATGAGAAGCAGTGCTTCCCATAGGGATGATGCAAGACTTCGAGCAAGCGAGGTCAGTGAGGTCACTCCCCGGTGCACTACAGCAAACGCGATCACGAAGGCAATGTAGTAATTGGGCAGCAGACCGCTGATCTTATGCTTCATGAATACAAAGGTATCTTTTCCGAGGTTCTCCTGCATTTCATATGTGCATGCAGCGCGTGCCATCAGAACGCCTGACACGATAAAGAAAAACTCTACCGCGATGCTTCCACCGGGAAAAATATAGGATTCTGTAGTGGCTAAATTCTTTCCGTGAAAAAAGACAATCATCAACGAAAAGAGAAATTTGAGCAGGTCGAGATTTCCACTTCTTTTTTTCATATGTTTAACTCCTTTCAAATAACTCACCATTCGTAATATATCATAACAAATTGTGAATGGCAATGAATGAATATTTCCGATCGTGTAGTGTGGTAATCAGAGTTATGCCTGCGGACACGCATTTCGCAGTGCTGCGATCTCATCTTTGTACGGAGCCCATGTGTCTTTGGGATTGTCCGGATTTTTGATCCACGGTGTCTCAAGAATCTTCGGTATGTCGAGAAAATCAGGGTGCCAGACAACGCGTTTTAATGCCTCAAAGCCCAATTCTCCCTTGCCCAGGTTCTCGTGACGATCCTTATGCGCACCGCGCACGTTTTTGGAATCATTGATGTGGAAGACGGCGATCTGGTCTTTTCCAATCATCCGGTCAAACTCGGCGATTACGCCGTCAAAATTATTCACCACATCATAGCCTGCGTCGTGGGTGTGACAGGTATCAAAGCAGACGCGCAACTTGTCATTGTATGTGACGCCGTCATAGATGGCAGCCAGCTCTTCAAAGCTGCGGCCGATCTCTGAACCTTTGCCCGCCATTGTCTCCAGTGCGATCACACAGTCCAGATCCGGGGTCAGCACCTCGTTTAATCCCTTGATGATCTGGGCAGTTCCGGCTTCCACTCCGGCATCCACATGAGATCCCGGATGAAGGATGAGCACATGACTGCCCATCGCGATGGTGCGCTCCAGCTCGGTGCGAAGAAATGTCACCGCCAGTTCATAGGTCTCCGGCTTGACCGTGTTGGCAAGATTGATGATGTAGGGGGCATGAACGACAAATTCTTCAATGCCGTTTGCCCGCATGAGATCCCAGGCAGCCGGGATATTGAGTTCCGAAATATCTTTTCTGCGTGTATTCTGCGGCGCTCCGGTGTACACCATGAACGTGTTGGCACCGTAGGAGAGTGCCTCTTTCACTGAATTTAAAAACATGTCCTTGCCAGCCATGCCGACATGGGAGCCTAATTTAATATCTGCCACGAATGTATCCTCCTAATGTATATTA
>JALELN010000195.1 GCA_022771765.1 Lachnospiraceae bacterium
TTACTCATATGGAGCCTCCTTCTACTGCTGTCAGAAGGAAAGATAACAGTACCACTTTTGTATGAAAGAGTAAATATCAACTGTGCAAGAGTAAACTCTACCGGTTCTAACAAGAGTAGAATTTAAAATTTCATTTTAGGAGTATTTGTTTTCTACTGCTTTTTTTTGACATGAAAGGCTGACTATGATAAGATAAAGTGTAAGTATACCTATATATAGGTTATATCACAAAAAGAAAAACGTCACTTGGCAGTACGAGGTGAACATTTTGGATAAATACGAATACAAGTTAAAACTGGATGAGATAGAAACGCTGGCAGGCGAGAAAAAGTATGCCGCGGCAGCAGAGATTGCCGATACGATCAACTGGCGTAAGGTGCGCAATGTCAATTCGTTGATGCTGGTCGGTGAGGTATACCAACAGACCGGGCGTTATGAGGATAGCAAGGAACTGCTACTCATGGCATATGACCGGTCACCGATCGGAAAAAAGATTATTTACCGGCTGGCAGAGATTGCGATAGAGGCCGGACAGTTTGACGAGGCACAGGAATATTATGATGAATTTGTGGAGATCGCACCCCACGATACCGTCAAATATGTCTTGCGTTACCGCCTGAGTCAGGCAAAGGGAGAACCGATCACATCGCAGATCGCGATCTTAAGTGAGCTGAAGGAGCAGGAATACACGGAAGAATGGGCATTTGAACTGGCATATCTGTATCATCAGGCCGGTATGACGGATAAGTGTATCGAAGCATGTGATGAATTGATTCTGTGGTTTGGTGATGGACCTTATGTGGAAAAAGCGCTGGAATTAAAAATGTTGTATCAGCCGCTCAGCCCGGAGCAGGAGGAAAAGTATAAACAATTTCGCAAAAAAAGGGATGGAATGATCGAGGTTCGACCGGATGAATATCTGGAATCCGGCGAGATTATCAACAATACGATTAAAATCCCTGAGGTTCATGTCAATGCAGACCGTTTTAACACACAGAATCTACAGGAAGAACTGGCACGCGGTATGCAGCAGATCATGGCTGCTACCGAGAAGGAGACCGTCCACGATACGATGGATTCCATCAAGAAGATGGTCGAGGAGATTCCTTACCTGCAACCGCTTTTGTCAGATGAGGGAACAGAGGCAGACGCTTCGTTACCGCCTGAATATGAGACGGACGAAGAAATTGACGGATCTTTAAAGTTAAACTTTCAGGAGATTCTGGAAGAAGAGTATGATGGACAGATCTCAATGGCGCTTCCGAATGGCAACACGAGTGAACCGCAGGTCAGCGGTCAGATGACGATCGAGGATGTGTTGGCTGAATGGGAGAAGACAAAACGCGCTGCAGAGGTGGCAATGGAGGATGCACAGCAGCGTAAATTGGAGTCAGCAAAGAAACGGGCATTACAGGAAACCGGTGACCTCATGGAACGTCTGGCGGCGGTGATTCCGCAGCTGGATGCAGGCGTGACGACGAAAGATCTTGTGGAGCAGGCATATGGGGAGGTGACACCTGAGTCCGTGGAACGCGCTTCGCGGGCGCTTGCGGATGCAAATGAGCGTCTGCAGGAGGAGATTGACCGCCTGCAGACTCCACAGGAGACAAAGGACACTGACGAAATAGATCAGGCGCTGGCTGCAGAACTGGAGGCAGAGGGCCTGCAGATGTATGAGGACTCGGAACCAGAGGATGAAAAGTCGCAGCAGAAGCCGCAGCAATCCGGTGTGCGGCGTGAGTTGAACCATCCGGTTGCGGATCGTACTACAAAGGCTTTCCCGGATATTTCCGATATTTTATCGACAAATGCGTTTATCGGCGCGCAAGCTGCCGCGCTTGCTAAGGAGCAGCCGGATCTGACAGCAGAGGAGACAGCGTCGCAGCAAGACACAGCGGAGGGAGACGATCACATTGATCAGGTACTTTCTGACTGGGAGGCGATGAAGGATCCGACGACCCCGTTGCCTGAGATCAGTATGGATTTGTTCGAGGATGCGATAGAGCCGCCGGCAAAGATGGATAGCCCGTTTCATGGAATCAAAAAACTGGATCCGGAGATGCAAAAACGGTTTTCTTATTTTGCAAAGGTGGATGGAATGGAGGCACAGATTTGTCGTGCGTTGACCGGTTGTGGCGCATATTTGTCCGGTTCCGGAAAAGAGGGGGGCGGCAATCTGATTATAGAAGGCGCTTCCGGATGCGGTAAGACGATGCTTGCCACAAATCTTGTAAAGACGCTGCAGCAGATGATTGACAAGCCCGGAAAACAGATCGGAAAGATTAATGGGGATGCTTTAAATCACAAGGATATTCCTTCATTGATGGATAAGATTGGCGGCGGATGTCTGATCATAGAACATGTTGGAGAACTTACCAGAGAGACGGAGGCGAAACTGGCTGCCTATCTGGAACAGCATGCAGCAGAGCTGTTAGTCATTCTGGAGGATGATAAGGATAACATTGCAAAGGCGCTTGGCAGACACGAGGGTTTTGCAGCGAAGTTTGGAGAGCGGATCACGATCCCTTACTTTACAAATGATGAACTTGTGGAATTTGCAAGGACCTATGCAGAGGAAAACGGCTATGGAATCGATGCGATGGCAGTGCTTGCGTTGTATACGCGGATCAGCAATATTCAAAAGCTTGATCAGGCGACGACATTAGTAGAGGTCAAGGAGATCGTAGATGAGGCGATTGATCGTGTAGAAAAGGGCAGTTTCAAGAAAGTGTTCGGCATCTTAACATCCAAACGTTATGATGAGAATAATTATGTAGTTCTTCGCGAAAAGGATTTTGAAGAATAAAAAAATAAAGAATAGGGAGACTGGTGGTATGGGAAATTTTACAGAACTTGACATGTATCTTTATGGGCAGGCAACACATTATGACATCTACAAGAAGTTTGGGGCGCATCTGATGACAGTCAAGCGCAAGCAGGGAGTCATGTTTGACTTGTGGGCACCGGGAGCCAGGCGTGTATGGGTGTTTGGTACATTTAATAATTGGGATGAGACCGGTTGTGAGATGGAGCGGCTGGAACCGACGGAGTGCGGCATTTACGAATTGTTTGTGCCTGGTGTCAAGCAGGGGGATTTGTATAAGTATGTGATTGAAACTGCAGATGGACATCTGCTGTATAAGGCCGATCCTTATGCGAATGAGGCAGAACTTCGGCCGGGTACAGCATCTGTTGTGACGGATATCGGTCATTTTAAGTGGACGGATGCAGAGTGGATGAAGCAGCGTGCGCAGAAGGATGTATTCAAGGAGCCGATGGCGATTCTTGAGGTGCATCCGGGATCATGGATGAGGCATCCGAATCGTGAGGATGAGGGCTTTTATACTTATCGTGAGTTTGCGAAATCCCTGATCAAGTATGTCAAGGAGATGGGGTATACACATGTAGAACTGATGGGTATTTCAGAGTATCCGTATGACGGTTCATGGGGATATCAGGTGACAGGTTATTATGCACCGACTTCCCGTTATGGCTCCCCGGAGGATTTTGCATATCTGGTTGACCAGCTTCACAAAAACAATATTGGTGTGATTTTAGACTGGGTACCTGCGCATTTCCCCAGAGATGCACACGGACTGGCAAACTTTGATGGAACCTGTCTGTATGAATATGCGGACCCGAGAATGGGAGAGCATCCTGACTGGGGAACCAAAATTTTCGATTACGGTAAAAACGAAGTAAAGAATTTCCTGATCGGAAGTGCACTCATGTGGGTGGAGAATTATCACGTGGATGGTCTGCGTGTGGATGCGGTTGCATCCATGCTTTATCTTGATTATGGAAAACAGGATGGACAGTGGTTGGCGAACAAATACGGCGAGAATAAGAATCTGGAGGCAATAGAGTTCTTCCGTCATATCAATACGCTGATCACCGGACGCAACAAGGGAGCAATTATGGTGGCAGAGGAGTCTACCGCATGGCCGATGGTGACTGGAAAAGCAGAAGATGGTGGTCTGAACTTTTCCATGAAGTGGAATATGGGCTGGATGCATGATTTCCTTGATTATATGAAGCTTGATCCGTATTTCCGCAAGGATAATCATTATAAAATGACCTTTGCGATGAGTTATAATGAGAGTGAGAAGTATATACTGGTGCTCTCGCATGATGAAGTTGTTCATCTGAAGTGTTCGATGATTAATAAGATGCCGGGCGATGAGAATGCCAAGTTTGCAAACTTGCGTCTGGCGTATACATATTTTATGATGCACCCCGGCAAAAAGCTGCTCTTTATGGGACAGGATTTTGCGCAGTTGCGGGAGTGGAGCGAAGAGCGGGAACTGGATTGGTTCCTGTTGGCAGAAAAGCCGCATCAGCAGATTCATGAGTATATGAAGACGCTGTTACATATGTATAAAAAGTATCCTGCAATGTATGAATTGGATCATGAGTGGGGCGGATTTGAGTGGATCAATGCGGATGATACGGATCGCAGCATTTACAGCTTTATTCGCAAGTCCTCTGACGGGAAGAATTGTCTGATTTGTGTGCTGAATTTCACACCGGTAGCCAGACCGGATTATCGCGTGGGTGTACCGCAGGCAGGTGGTTATAAGCTGATTTTGAATTCTGATGATGTACGTTTCGGTGGTACAGGAGCGGAGATCCCCAAGCGCTTCCGCGCGAAGAAAGGTGAGTGGGACGGACAGCCGTATTCCATTGGTTATCCACTGCCGCCATTTGGCGCTGCCATCTTCTCATTTGATTACAAGGAAAACAGCAAAGAGAAAAGCAAAGAAAAAAGTAAAGAGAAAAGCAAATAGAAAACAGATTAGAGTCACCTTGGTTGAGTGAAAAAGTAAATTCCACTGTAAAGTTAAATTCCATAGTGGCAACTAAATTCTGATATTACAATAAATTTTATAGATTACATCAGGCGAAAAATGGCTTATAATAGGGCCATGATGAGAATGATTAAGGAAAAAACTGCATAGCAAACAGACGAC
>JALELN010000199.1 GCA_022771765.1 Lachnospiraceae bacterium
TATCAGCGGCACAAGATGTAAACAAATCGGCATTTATATAATTGATTATATCTGTCAGGGATGAATCAGACTGCGCAGGCGATGCCCTGCTAACATTTAGGGATGAATCAGACCGGGAGACAATGCTTTCTCCCAAGCGACTTTCTTGCACAATGGAGATGAGACTTTCAATTGTGGAAGCCTTTGCTGACACAATTGGGGTTTGAAAAGGCTCATCGGAATGAACCGTGCAAGGGAGCTGGAGGAAGCATGTCTCTATGGTCTGCATGAAATAGAAAAAACAAAAATAATCGCAAACTTTGAAAGGAGAAAAATAGAATGTACAACAAAGTCGATACGAACATGAATTTCGTAGAGCGCGAAAAAGCAACCGAAAAGTTCTGGGAAGACAATGACATCTTCCGCAAGAGCATGGAAAACCGCAAGGAAGGACCGACCTATACCTTTTATGACGGCCCGCCGACCGCAAACGGCAAACCGCATATCGGTCACGTCCTGACCCGTGTCATCAAGGATATGATTCCCCGATACCGCACCATGAAGGGCTACTATGTGCCCCGTAAGGCGGGCTGGGATACCCACGGTCTGCCGGTGGAGCTGGAAGTGGAGAAAATGCTTGGCTTAAACGGCAAGGAGCAGATCGAGGAGTACGGAATGGAGCCTTTCATTAAAAAATGTAAGGAATCCGTATGGAAATACAAAGGAATGTGGGAGGATTTCTCAGGAACCGTCGGTTTCTGGGCAGATATGGATGATCCCTATGTGACCTATGACGATAATTTTATTGAGTCTGAGTGGTGGGCATTAAAAGAGATCTGGGACAAAAAGCTGTTATACAAGGGCTTCAAGATCGTTCCCTACTGCCCGCGCTGCGGAACTCCGCTGTCATCCCAGGAGGTGGCGCAGGGCTACAAGACCGTGAAGGAGCGTTCAGCTGTTGTAAGATTCAAGGTAGTAGGCGAGGATGCTTATTTCCTGGCATGGACGACCACACCGTGGACATTGCCCAGTAACGTGGCGCTCTGTGTGAACCCGGATGAGATCTACTGCAAGGTAAAGGCGATCGACGGCTATACCTATTACATGGCGGAAGCGCTGTTGGATAAGGTGCTTGGTTCACTTGCGACCGAGGAGGGACAAAAGACCTACGAAGTACTTGAGAGCTATAAGGGAACCGACCTGGAACGCAAGGAATACGAGCCGCTGTTTGATTTTGCAAATGAGATCATTGCAAAGCAGCACAAGAAAGCACACTACATTACCTGTGACAGCTACGTTACGATGACAGATGGTACCGGTATCGTACACATCGCTCCCGCATTTGGTGAGGATGATGCGAATGTGGGACGCAACTATGATCTGCCCTTCGTACAGCTTGTCAACGAAAAAGGTGAGCTGACCGATAACACACCGTACGCAGGGGTGTTTGTAAAGAAAGCGGACCCGATGGTACTGCAGGATCTGGAGGATAAGGGTCTGTTGTTTGACGCGCCCAAGTTCGAGCATGAGTACCCGCACTGCTGGCGCTGTGATACCCCGCTCATCTATTATGCGAGAGAGTCATGGTTCATCAAGATGACTGAGGTGCGGGATGAGCTGGTGGCAAATAACCACACGGTCAACTGGATTCCCGAGTCCATCGGTGAGGGACGTTTCGGAAACTGGCTGGAGAATATTCAGGACTGGGGTATTTCCCGTAACCGTTACTGGGGAACACCGCTGAATATCTGGGAGTGCGAGGACTGCGGACATCAGATTTCTGTCGGAAGCAGGGCAGAGCTGGCAGAGCTTTCAGGAGATCCCGAGGCAGCCAAAATCGAGCTTCACCGTCCGTATATCGATGCAGTTGAGATCAAGTGTCCCTGCTGTGGAAAGACGATGCGCCGAGTACCCGAGGTTATCGACTGCTGGTTTGATTCCGGAGCAATGCCTTTTGCACAGCATCACTATCCCTTTGAAAACAAGGAGCTGTTCGAGCAGCAGTTCCCGGCACAGTTCATCTCCGAGGCAGTGGATCAGACCCGTGGATGGTTCTATTCTCTGATGGCAGAGTCTACCCTGCTTTTTGGCAAGGCACCTTATGAGAACGTCATCGTGCTTGGACATGTGCAGGACGAGAACGGACAGAAGATGAGTAAGTCCAAGGGAAATGCGGTGGATCCTTTTGACGCGCTGGAGAAATACGGTGCAGACGCGATCCGCTGGTACTTCTATATCAACAGCGCACCGTGGCTGCCGAACCGTTTCCACGGCAAAGCCGTGCAGGAAGGACAGCGCAAGTTCATGGGAACGCTGTGGAACACTTACGCATTTTTCGTACTGTATGCGAATATAGATAATTTTGACGCAACAAAATATACACTGGACTACGAGAAGCTGTCTGTCATGGATAAGTGGCTGTTATCCAAGCTGAATACGCTGATCAAGTCCGTGGATGATAATTTGAATAACTACCGCATCCCGGAGGCAGCCCGTGCGCTGGATGACTTCGTGGATGAGATGAGTAACTGGTATGTGCGTCGCAGCCGTGAGCGTTTCTGGGCAAAGGGCATGGAGCAGGATAAGATCAATGCCTACATGACGCTCTACACCGCTCTTGTGACCGTGGCAAAATGCGCGGCGCCCATGATCCCTTTCATGACAGAGGATATTTACCGTAATCTGGTATGTTCTATCGATAAAAACGCCCCGGAGAGCGTACATCTGTGTGATTTTCCGGTGGCAAACGAGGCATGGATCGATACCGAGCTTGAGAAAAATATGGAGGCAGTCTTAAAGATCGTAGTCATGGGTCGTGCCTGCCGCAATTCCGCGAATATTAAGAACCGTCAGCCCATTGGCGCGATGTTTGTGAAAGCGCCGGAGACATTATCCGGGTTCTACACGGCGATTATTGCGGATGAGCTGAATGTTAAGAAGGTCGAGTTTACAGACGATGTCAGCAAATACACGGACTACACCTTTAAGCCGCAGCTGCGAACGGTAGGACCTAAGTACGGCAAGTTCTTAGGTCAGATCCAGAAGGCGCTGGCGGAACTTGACGGGAATGCGGCGATGGCAGAATTAAAGAGCAAAGGAAGCATTACTCTTGACAGTGTTTCTCCGGATGTTGTACTATCAGAGGAAGATCTGTTGATCACTATGACACAGATGGAGGGATACCAGACCGAGGGCGACAATACCGTGACAGTTGTACTGGATACCAATCTGACGGAGGAGCTCATTGAGGAGGGATTTGTCCGTGAGATTATCAGCAAGCTTCAGACGATGCGTAAGGAAGCCGGTTTCGAGGTGATGGACCGCATTCGTGTATCCTATGTGGCAGACGGTAAGGTGGCAGACATCTTTGCCGCGCACGGAGATGAGATCTGTGGTGAAGTGTTGGCAGATGCACTTACATCGGGGGTTGTAAGCGGATACGAGAAGGAATGGAATATTAACGGGGAAAAAGTTGTACTGGGAGTAGAAAAGAACGCATGAAAGTACCATTTTTCAAGTCCCGTGACCTGAGAGGAGGAACACAGATGAAAAACGAGATTTTTGAGAAGGAGACATTTATCAAGAATGTCAAGAACACGGTAAAAAGCCTGTTTCGTAAGGAACTCTCCGAGGCGGGCCAGCAGGAGATTTACCAGGCAGTCAGCTTTGTGGTAAAAGAGGTCATCATCGATCAGTGGCTTGCAACACAGAAAACCATGGATGAAACGGATCCCAAGACCGTTTACTATATGTCAATGGAATTTCTGGTAGG
>JALELN010000068.1 GCA_022771765.1 Lachnospiraceae bacterium
ATTACTGCTGGATACCTTATTTTGTTGTACTTTGATAGAGTCCAGGAATTTCAAAAAAACGTGTTATTGTGTATTATGGGTCTCAAAGTCCGGCAGGTGTCTAAAAGAGTCCAAGAATCATCATATATTTTTATGATTGAGAATAAATTAAGTAAAATATTCTTGAAAGTCAATGGTAATACTAGGCACATAATAAAAAAGGAATAGAAATATAAAATTATTCAAAAAGGGTTGACTCATAAGTTGATAGGTGTTATTATACAGCTAAGGAATAAATAAAACGATTTATTCTCAAAACCAATAAGAATAGGAGGAATATTTTGAAAATGGCGGAAAATAAGATTAATATGATTCTTGATGGCGGAAGCTACAAACTGTCTTACAGCAAGGGTGGTAAGCAGAACAAGGTTACAATTGGAAATGAGAAGAACATCACTGTAATGGCTGCAAGAAAGATAAGCTCGGAAGTAGAAGACTTGTTGAATTCGGATTTGAAGCTTGAACATATGGAAAAAATGCATGCGATTAATTCAGATGCAGTTAAATGTGGCTATCCAAAAGGTATTCTGAAATACCAAAATGTTTCTATTGAATTGGCAGTACGAATCTTGTACCCAGATGAATATGAAGCGTTTAAAAACAATAATGAATATTGCAAAATCAAGAGAGATGAAAAGCCGTTGGAGATTCTGAATATTGGATGTACAGGTTCAGGAAAAACACGATTCATTTTGAGCGCCGTGTTATCAAAGGAAGCATTAAAGAACTTCGTTCCAGCTCTAACAAGTCTCAGAGAGACAACAGCTTGTTCCATTATATACCATATTAATTGCACATCCGTAAAATTGGGTGAGGAATTTGATTTTAAGGTTGTGACACAGCTGAAAACGGAAGAGGAGATTATAAGTAGCATTAGAGGACTGATTCAAGAGGCTGTTGAGGAGTATATTGTTACAGTTAAGGAAAACTGCAAAACCATTTTGGATTTATCTGAATTGTGCGAGAAATGCAGGGGAGCCGTAGAAAAACGTTTAGAAATGAACTATGACAAAACCTTTGGTCTAGGAATCAGAAAAGTAAATAAGCCTTTAGCGAGTTTAATTGAAGAATTAACTAAGAGTGTGCTTATGGATTTTTATGGTAATAGCAAATCTATTGACAGATTAGCGAAAGAAGATGGCTATTTCATTATTAAGCAGCTCGTTCGAGATTATGAAGATGAGCAGTTTGATATAGGTAGTGATGTTATCAATCAGATGGTTGCAAAATTTGACATTTCAGACATTGTAAGTGAAGTCTATGGAAAATTGATGCAGGATTTGGAAGCTTATAATGCTGAATATTCTCAAAGTGCTGTTGCAGGAGGAAGTATAAGCTATTGCGGAAGAACAAAAGAAACAGAAACTTTACTGTATCTCAGCCATGTGTTTGGTAATAAGACTAAGCAACGAAAGGGAGATTTCTATACTATTGAACCTATTGTGAAAAATGCAGAGTTCTATTTTGAATCAGCTCAGATTTCCTTGGATAGAGAGATTATTCTTTCTGATAGCGTAGGTATCAATCAAGGACAGAAGGATGCTGCTAGAATTAATGAGGTTGTTTTCTATAGAGTTCAGGAGTCTGTTCAAAGCAGAAAGCCAGATATAATTTTGTATCACACCAAACTGAACAATAAAGATGACTATATGCTTGACATCATTAAGAGATTAAATGCACAAGGATATAGTAGATCGACGTATATTGTGTCAGGCCGTTTGGATGAGGTGTGGTCAACTTATCTTGCGGATAATGGTATAGATAAAGAGGTTGTTACAGAGGAAGACTTTGAGGAATTCATTGATGTGACAAAACAGATTTACATAGAGTCTGATAGTGTAACGCTGAATTCTATTATTGGGAACAATTACTATATATGCGATAAGACCAATAGTCTTTATTATGAGTATACTTACGCAAAGGAATACACTTGCTCAGCGGTTTTGGAGCAGATAATCGATGCAAGAATGCAGAAAACGGAGGATAATTATCTGTTTGACGATGTAGACTTTATGGATATTATCCAAAGATATAACGTGGCAGGAAATGTATATCAGCAATTTCTCAACAGTATTCCAAGTATGATTCCGTTGGCATACAGAGATATGAGATGGAATACTTTGCAGAAAGCGATTGAGGAGCTTTGTTGGAATGGTTTTGGCTTTGATGTGCTATATCCGGCATTTAACATCAAAAATGCAATTGCAAATGAGCTGAATCGAGAGGATATAAAGATTGAATTTGAAAAGAAATTTGCAGAAAAAGCGGAGGAGATGAAGAAAAGGTATCTGCTTGAAGTAGCAGAGGTTGCTCAGATTGTATTAGTAACGGAGTATCGTGAATTCATGAAAAATCTTTTGGACATGCGTTATGATTCAAAACTGAGAACAAATTTGAGTTTGACCATGACAGATGATCGTAAGCAGAATCTTCATTTGCTTTATCAGAATTGTATGAAACAAAATGGAATACAAGGCGCTTATGCAATGCAGATGGTATTTCATATTGCATGGATTAGAACATTGGATTTTTTCAGAAGACAAGCACAGTAAAGACACGATTAGCAGATTGTCGTTTTGTGGGAGTTCAGTTCATTCGAAATGAATGGCTTTCAGAAAATCTGAATTGTAAATGGAAAAGAAAAATTCTTCTATGTTCATGATAAGCTGCATGAAGTTCATGATTTCAAAAAAACGCAGGAAATACTAGGAAGAGATGCAGAGGAAGGATTAAAGATATTGGAAAGATATCTGTAAATTCTGCAACTTCCCATCAATTTCATAGCAGAAATAGCTGACATGGGAATTATCTTGGATGATGTCTAAAGTAAAGCTCAGATAGAGGAGGGGATTTATTCGTATTTAAGGGTGCAAAAGGGGGCAACCGTTGGAGTGTACGTGAATAGTTTTGTGGATTTCATGTCAGAGAGTATTGTTTTTTTGAAGAAATCCCACAAGTTCATTGCGAATTTGTGGGATTTTTGATATTATCAGATAGGAGAGTTGTCCGTAGGATGACTGATCCCGTTAAGTCTTGGAGGCTTTCATGTATCGTTCAGACAGATGTAAACAGATTGATGATGACACATTTACACTAAAAATACAAAAGGACAGGGACTTTCGGATTTTACAGTTAACGGATCTACATTTGGGCTTCGGCATTTTGTCAAGAGGCAGGGACAAGCTGGCTTTGAATGCCGTGAGAAAGCTGATAGAAAAGTCAAAACCGGACCTGATCGTGCTTACCGGCGATTCGATTTTTCCGTTTTTTCCGAGGTCGGGAACGATGAATAACCGCAAACAGGCGAACAAACTGATGGCGTTTTTTGATCGTTTGAAAATTCCTTATACACTGGTCTTCGGTAATCATGATTGTGAGCTGGGCTCTACTTGCAACAAAGAAGAGCTGGCAGAACTGTACAAAGAAGGCACGTACTGTATTTTTTCGGAAGGCAGGAAAGGGCTCACCGGAGTGGGGAATTTTTTGATTGAGTTGGTGGATGATTCCGGGAGAGTGCTTCTGCCGCTGGTGATGTTAGATTCGAATATGTACGGAGAAGGCGGCTGGTTTTTCAGTGGTTTTGACTGCATTCATGACGATCAGGTCAATTGGTGCATGGAGCGTCTTGATGCGATGAAACGGGAGAATCCTGATGTAAAGGCGATGGCATTTTTTCATATGCCGCTCCGGGAGTTTAAAGAGGCCTATGAGAAAATGAAACTCGGTGATAAAAGCGTGGTTTATTGTCATGGAAGCATTGCTGAAAAACATGAGTATTTTGGCATTTCCAAAAAGCGCGGCACATTTTTTGAACGGGCGGTGGAAAACGGTGTGATCAAATGGATGTTTTGCGGACATGATCACATGAATACGCTGTCTCTTGTTTACAAGGGAATCCGGATGACGTATGGAATGTCGATTGATTACCTTGGGTATCAGGGAATTTGGAAAAGCCATATTCAGCGCGGCGGAACGCTGATTACAAGAAAAACGGACGGAAGCGTGGATATCCGGATGGTGCCACTCGGGCCGGTTGTATCCACGCGGGTTCGCGGAGTGAAGAAAAATGCAGGATAAAGTTACTTTTTGATGTCTGTGGAGGGAATGGGATGGGAATATTTATTAATTGCCTTGCTGTTGTATTCAGTACAATTATAGCGATCTGTGGAATCAGTTATTTTATGCGGGAAAAGAATGCCGGGGCTTTGCGGTATTATATGCTGGTGATGGGCTTTTTCGGTGCTCTGTGGAGTGGCGGTTATGGCATTATGGGATTCACGGAGACCGCAGAACTGGCGGCTGTATTCCGGGCGGTTGGGCTTGTGGGCGTTGTCGGGTTTATGATGACGGAAGCGCTGATGATCGCTTATATGGTGGAGCTTCCAAAGTGGCTGTTTCGCGTGTATGCAACTGTATTTGGGATTTTTTCCGTGATCGATTTGTGCTTTTTCATTCCCGACCAGCATACATTTGTGCGATTGAACGGAAGAATGTGCTATTATTCCACAAACAGCCTCGGAAGAATGGTGCATAGCGTTTTTCTGGCATTTGTTGCGCTAACCATGATTGGCATGGCCATTCTCTGGGTGCACAAGGAGAAACCGAAGCGTCAGGCTTATTATGTCAGTGCGGCGATACTTTCCAATTTTGCGATTTTGTTCTCTATCATTCCGGATACGATTTTGCCGATGCTGGGAAAACCCTCTTTTCCAAGCTCTGCTTACGGAATGTTTCTGACTTATATGATCACCTGGTTCTGGGCTACCAGATTTAATGCATTCAGTATCACAGTAGGAAATCTGAGCCAATATATTTATGAGTCTGCAAACACGGCAATATTGATCTTTGACGAACACTTCCGGCTTGTTTTGGCAAATCCTTACGGGCAGGAACTTTTGGGGATTGAAAAGATTGAAAATCAAAAACTCATGCATCTGTTTCAGGGGACAGAAGAGGAAGTCGACCGACTGCAGGACACGATTCTGCAGGATAACAAGGGGGTGGCAGAAATGGTGTCTGCGCATGAAGCCATCAGCTGCTCGTTGAATTTTTCAGTAGCAAGAGATTTTCATGATGATCCATACTGTATTGTTTGTTTTGTGTATGACCTTACAAAAGAAAAAAATATGCTGGAGGAGCTTATTCAGGCAAATGAGGCAAAGAGTCAGTTCCTTGCCAATATGTCCCATGAGATCCGCACGCCGATTAATGGCATTTTGGGTATGGACAGTGTGCTCCTAAAGGAGTGTAACGATGAGAACCTGAGAGAATATGCAAAAAATATCCAGAGTGCGGGGCAATCTCTGCTATCCATTATCAATGATATTCTGGATATATCCAAAATTGAGTCCGGAAAAATGGAAATCCTGCCCATCAGGTATCAGCTTTTTTCGGTATTAAATGATTGCTATAATGTGACAAAAGTAAAACTGGAAAATAAGCCGATTGAGTTTACGATGCAGATCAATGAAAAACTGCCTTCCTGGTTATACGGGGATGAAGTACGGATCCGGCAGATCATTAACAATTTCCTGTCCAATGCCGTGAAATATACGAAAGAGGGAAATATTACATTCTGTCTGGATTACGAAGAAAAAACGGATGAACAGATATTGCTTGTCATAGCTGTTCATGATACGGGTATCGGTATCAAGGAGGAAGATCTGGGAAAGCTGTTTGAATCCTTTACCCGGATAGAGGAAAAACGCAATCGGAATATTGAAGGAACCGGTCTGGGGCTGAACCTTACGAAAAATCTGGTGGATCTGATGGGCGGCGAGGTCTTTGTGGAGAGTACATACGGAAAGGGCTCTTGCTTTACTGCTAAGATACCGCAGACAATCGTAGATGCAAAGCCGATGGGAGATTTTGGCAAACGTTATCAGCAATATCTGAGTACTTCAGATGATGACAAACTGTCATTTCTGGCACCGGAAGCAAAGATACTTGTGGTGGATGACGTGACGATGAATCTAAAGGTGGTGGAAGGTCTCCTGAAAGCTACTAAGATACAGATTGATACAGCGGTCAGTGGCAGGGAATGTCTGGAATGCGTAAAAACAAAACGATATCATATGATCTTTCTGGATCATATGATGCCGGAAATGGATGGGATTGAAACCCTGGAACACATGAAGACACTTGTGGACAATCCGAATGCACAAACGCCGGTGATCATGCTGACTGCGAATGCCATCGTAGGAGCAAAAGAAGAATACATGCAGGCGGGCTTTACGGATTATCTGACAAAACCGATTCGGGAAGCGGAATTATTGGAGATGCTCCTCAAATATCTGCCGGGAGAACTTGTCCGTGAAAAAGACGGGCAGGGATTTTTGCATCGTGACTGTGAAGGTGCTGAACAGTTACAAAATGAAAAAGATGCAGAACAGCCCGAAACGGAAGCGCCCGCAGTTGAACCGGAAATTGGGAAAATGGAACAGTTGGAACAGCTGGATGGGCTGGATGTGAAGACCGGGCTGATATATTGCATGAACGAGGAGGACTTCTATATAGATATTCTGCAGGAATTTATGAATGCGGATAAAGCGTCTCAGTTAAAGCAATTTTTGGAAGAGGAGGATTGGGACAATTACAGAACAACCGTGCATGCACTGAAAAGCACTTCTCTTACGATCGGTGCGGCTCATCTGTCGGGAGAGGCAAAGGCACTGGAAATGGCGGCAAAAGAAGGTGACACGGATTATATCCGTTCACATCATGATGCTGTTCTGAAAGAATATAAAGAGCTGACAGATCGTTTGAAAGAAATATTAAAAGACGGGGCGGAAACGATTGCTTAAATACAGAACCGTTTATTTTCTGCTTTGCAAACGAATATGCGTATGCTAATATCTATATGTGTATGCAACACAAGTGACAAAGAAATGACAAGATAGAAAAGGAAACAGATATGAAAAGGGGATTTGACAACGATAAATATTTAAAAATGCAGTCGGAGCATATTTTAGAGAGAATCCGACAGTTTGATAATAAGCTTTATCTGGAATTCGGTGGAAAGCTGTTTGATGATTACCACGCCTCCAGAGTACTTCCGGGATTCCAGCCGGACTCCAAGCTGCATATGCTGCTGGAATTGAAGGATCAGGCGGAGATTGTCATTGTCATCAGCGCGGAGGATATTGAGGGAAACAAGATCCGCGGAGATTTCGGCATCACGTATGATATGGATGTACTGCGGCTCATCGACGCGTTCCGCGGCGTGGGTCTGTATGTGGGTAGCGTCTGCGTGACGAAATATGCGGGACAGCCTGCCGCGGACCAGTTCTGTAAACGGTTGAATGATCTTGGCATCAAAACCTATTATCATTACAAAATACCGGGATATCCCAGTGATATCCCGCGGATTGTCAGTGATGACGGATATGGTAAAAATGATTATATTGAGACGTCAAGACCGCTGGTCGTGATCACCGCGCCGGGACCCGGAAGCGGAAAGATGGCGACCTGTCTGTCGCAGCTATATCACGAGCACAAGCGCGGAGTGAAAGCCGGTTATGCGAAATTCGAGACCTTTCCGATCTGGAATGTTCCGCTCAAGCATCCGATCAATATCGCTTATGAGGCGGCAACTGCAGATCTGAATGATGTGAATATGATCGATCCGTTCCACTTGGAGGCATATGGAGAGACGACGGTAAATTATAACCGTGACGTAGAGATTTTTCCTGTTTTACATGCGATTTTCGAGCAGATACAGGGAGAGAGCCCTTACAAGTCACCTACTGATATGGGTGTCAACATGGCAGGAAACTGCATTACAGATGACGAAGTGTGCCGTCAGGCATCCTGCCGGGAGATCATCTGCCGTTATTATCAGGGACTTTGTGACTGCAAGCGCGGCACCGGTAGCAAGGAAACCGTATACAAGCTGGAGCTTCTGATGAAGCAGGCAGGGCTGTCACTGGAGGACTGCGAAGTGGCGGCAGCGGCATTAAAACGTGAAAAAGAGACCGGTCATCCGGCGGTAGCGATCGAGCTGGAGGACGGTACGATTGTAACCGGAAAGACAACGGATCTGCTGGGAGCATCCGCGGCGGTACTTCTGAATACGTTGAAGGTGCTGGGGGGCATTGACCATGAGATCCATCTGGTATCACCGAAGGCGATCGAACCGATCCAGCGTTTGAAAACGGACTATCTTGGCAACCGGAATCCGAGACTTCACACGGATGAGATTCTGATTGCGCTGTCCACTTCAGCCGCATCTGACAAGAATGCCGAGCTTGCGCTGGCACAGCTGAAAAAACTGCAGGGCTTGCGTGCGCATTCTTCCGTGCTGTTATCCTCCGTGGATGAAAAGATCTTCAAGCGTCTGGGTATTCAGCTGACCAGCGAGGCGAAGTACGAATCAGAAAATAAGATTTACCACAAATAAAAAATTGTGCTATAATTTTTCATTGTATGAAATGTGGTCAGTGTAACACTTGCAAAACAGTTGAAGCGGAAACGAGAGGAAATGCGGATGTTGTCAAAACGTGTTGGGATGCGTATTCGTGAAGTGCGCGAACAGTCGGGGCTGACGCAGGAGGAACTGGCAAAGCGTATTCATGTCAGTCGTTCCAGCGTGGAATCATGGGAATGTGGACAGACGTATCCGTCTATTGATAATTGTGTGGCTCTTTCGAAAATATTTCATTTGTCTACGGATTATTTTTTTTCGGCTGTTCCGTGTAAACGGGTGATTCTGGATCAGTTTAGTGAGCGCGAGAAACAGATGGTTTATGAGATGCTGGCATTTTTTGATGAGGAGAAGAAGGTTGGAAAGTCACGGCTGTGAGCGTTTGAGAAAAGCCGGATGGGGTGCTTGTGATGTGAAACATATATGGGTCTGTGAGGTAGGAAAAGCTTTATGGAATAGGTGGCTGTGAGGAACAGTTACATTACTTGGAGATAAAAATGAATGCAAAATTATTGATAAGACGTGTTTACTTAGTATGTTATGACATGGCAGCAGTGGCGATTTCCAGCTATCTGGCGTTGTTATTGCGATTTGACCTTCAGCCGAATCTGATTCCGTCTCAGTATTTGTCGGTTTTGTGGGCGGTGATCTGGATCAGCATGCTCGGGACGATTCTGATATTTACAATATTTCGGTTGTACAGCAGTCTGTGGACCTATGCCGGAACGACCGAAATGATGTATGTGGTTTCAGCCTGTGTTGTGGATGCGGTGTTAAATATGGTTGTAATCCTGCTGAATCACAGGGAACAGGCATGCCCGTTGCCACGAAGCTATTATATGCTGTATGGCGTATTTTTATTGGCATTTACGGTCTGTGGGCGTTATTCCTTCCGTGGGCTGCGGGCCATTCGCGGACGTCTTCGCGGAGATCGCAGTGTCCGGAAAAATGTCATGCTGATCGGAGCCGGCTCAGCGGGCAGTGCTTTGATTAAAGAGATCATTAACAGCCGGCAGGTGAATAAAAATCTGGTTGGCGTGATTGATGATGATCCCGGGAAGCAGGGAACATTTATACATGGCATCCGGGTGATTGGGACAAGAGAGGATATTATCCGGCGGGCAGAAGAACTGGAAGTAGACGAGATTATGATTGCGCTGCCTTCCGCATCTGCAAAAGAACTTAAGGAGATTGTCGATATCTGCAAGGAGACCCGCTGTGAGTTGAAGCGTCTGCCCGGTATTTATCAGCTGGTAAATGGTGAGGTCAGTATCAGCAAACTGAAGGAAGTAGATGTCAATGATCTGCTTGGACGTGAGCCGATCAGCGTCGATCTGGATTCGATCATGGGATATGTATCGGGAAAGGTGATTCTTGTTACCGGAGGCGGCGGCTCCATCGGCAGTGAGCTGTGCCGTCAGATTGCGTCACATCAGCCGAAACAGCTCATCATTATTGATATTTATGAAAATAATGCATACAGCATTCAGCAGGAATTGATCCACAGTTATCCGCAGCTGGATCTGGTGGTCCTGATTGCATCCGTCCGGAACACGAAGCGTATGGACAATATTTTTGCAATGTATCGACCGGATATTGTTTATCATGCTGCTGCGCATAAGCATGTGCCGCTTATGGAGGAAAGTCCGAATGAGGCGGTGAAAAATAATGTGCTGGGTACATGGAAGGTCGTTCAGGCCGCAGATAAATATCATGTGAAGCGTTTTGTTATGATATCGACAGACAAGGCGGTGAATCCGACCAATATTATGGGTGCCACCAAACGCGTGTGTGAGATGATTATCCAGACATACAACAATCGTTCTGAGACCGAATTTGTGGCAGTGCGGTTTGGAAACGTGCTGGGCAGCAATGGCAGTGTGATTCCGCTTTTTAAGAAACAGATTGAGCAGGGCGGACCGGTGACGGTGACACACCCGGACATTATCCGCTATTTTATGACGATTCCAGAGGCCGTATCGCTTGTGCTGCAGGCAGGCGCTTATGCGAAAGGCGGAGAAATCTTTGTACTGGATATGGGTGAGCCGGTGAAGATTCTGGATCTTGCAAAAAATCTGATTCTTCTCTCCGGGCACAAGCCGGGGGAGGATATTCAGATTGAATTTACGGGACTCCGTCCGGGTGAAAAGCTCTATGAGGAGATGCTCATGGAGGAGGAAGGTCTGCAGAACACAGAGAATCAGCTCATTCATATCGGAAAACCGATTGAGTTGGATGAGGAACGATTCCTTGCGCAGCTGCAGCAGTTGAAAGAGTATGTTGAGAAAGAGCCGGATGACATCCGTTCCTACATACAGGATATCGTGCCGACGTATTCGATTCAGAACCGTTAAATAGCAATGCGTACACCGGATAAAATGGTTTATTTACTTGATGATCAATGTTGCAAAAGAGGGATACGGTTATGTCAGATCTGATAAAAATCATGCTGGTCGAGGATGATCCGATGGTGTGTGAGAGCTATCAAATGACGGTCAAACATCGTTCGAACATGGCAATCGTTTACGAGACCGGAAGTGAGCAGCAGGCGCTGGGGTATGTGATGGCACATGCGGTGGATGTGATCATTCTGGACATTGAGCTGAAGGAGGGAGACGGAGTCTCTTTCCTGGATGAACTGGCAGAACGAACATTGGAAAAGCCGTTTATTGTAGTTGTGACAAATAACAATTCTTCTATTATGCTCCGCTATATACGGGAGCATGGTGCTGATTATATCTATCAGAAAAATAATATTTCCTATTCGCCGTCGAAGGTGTTCAGTATTATCGAGAAAATCTGCCCTTACCGGAATATGATGAGGGAAAGTGAAAAGTCCGGAGTGAAAGCGTCGGAAAGTCGGGAATGCGATGATGATGTCAGACGGCAGTATGTGGAAGAAGAGTTACAGAAGATGGGCTTTCGCAAAAAACAGGTGGGATTTCCCTACATTGTGGATGCGGTCATGATTATGCTGGATTGCAGTGGAACACCGCCACATCTGACCAGCGAGGTCTATCCGCTGATCGCAAGGCAGAGAAATGTATCAAAGGAGAGCGTGGAGCGGTCGATTCGCCATGCCATTGAAGTGACTTTTCGAGATATTGATGAAGCGCATCTGCATCGTTATTATCCGTACAAATATGATACGGAAATGGGCAGACCGTCAAATCGGGATTTCCTGATCGGATTTGCAGAACGTGTGCGATTATAAAAAATCACGCAGCTGTTTCGTTTTTCACAGCTGCGTGATTTTTTGCGTATGATTATACGGTTGTGTTGACTCCGTTGACAGCGGCGTGCTCATTTTCGTCCATGGGGATGACAAGACATTTCTGCCCATCAATCATCCGTGACTGAATCTGTGATACTTTTTCGGGCTTTACGCGCAGGACAACGTCATAGGTTTTGATGCCGTCATCGATGTCTGAATCGTCTTCGCCTGACGCCTGGTGCAGGGCAACCTGCTGTTTGAGCTCTTCTACCTGTGCGCGGAGCTCCTCTTCCTCGCGGATGCGGGCATTGGCTTCCAAAGACTTCGGGTCAATCAGGTGCGCGACCTCCGGAAGCTGACTGCTGAAGTTTTCCGTGTAGGCTTCTTTGATGGATGATGCGGCATCATCGGAGATACCGGTGTCTGCCATGAGCTTTTCGAGCTCCTCGCCTTCCAGAATGACTCCGGTTTCCTCATCCACCAAGACCTCCTGCTCTTCGATGTAGTCACTCATTTTCTGCTGCAGATCCAGAAGTACTTCATTGCTGTTTTCGTCGTCATCACCGAGTGCATGCTTGACAATGTGTGAAAAAAGATTTTTTTGTTCGGTAGCGGTTCGTTTGGTGCCGCAGCCGAGGCCGTACTCCATAAATTCAGAGTGAGGCTCTTTCGTGTCCCGCGTATAAAAGAGCAGCGAGTGGATATCGGTGGAGCGGTCATTGAAGGCCGGAAATACAAAGCCGGTGTCGGGAACGCCTACGACCCAGTCACGGATGCGCGGACCAATGCGGTTCTCGTCTGCGCGGTAGCCAAGACCGGGCTTTGACAGGGAAACCGGGCAGATGGCGCACAGCAGATATTCATAGACTTCTTCGGACTCGTCCAGCTTATTATTGTCGGTCGTCTTTGTCATCACATCGTAAGCGTCATGAAATACGAGGATCAGATAGTTGCCGGCGTAATCGTAGCTGTCGATGACCATATCGTAGAACCGGTCCATCAGATCATCGTTTTTCAGTTTGCTTTCGCGAAGTCCCATCAGAAACTGCTGCCTGCCGCCGGCGCTCTCCTCCTCTAAGGGGATGTCCAGTGTAAGCAGATTGTTCCCGATGTTTCCCGAGAGAACCTTTTTGGCGATCTCCAGATATTTGTAGAATTCCTCGTCCTCCAGATTTAAAAAGGTTTGTCCGAAATTCACGACTTTATTCTTCTCGGCGTCCACATAGCAGCCACACATGCGTGTAAAGGTGCAGCTTTCTTTTTTAAAACGCCGTTTGATTTCCATGACTTCTTTTTTGTTCATAAAAATTCCTCTCTTTACTATAGACTCCTAATTATTTTAACGCGGAACTTCAAATACTGCAAACGAAAAAATTTTTTTGGTGTCTGTAATTATGTAAGAGAGCTATTGACTTTGCAGTTTTTGGAGCGTAAACTATGCAATTAGTGTATCTTTAGTTTACATAAAAGATAAAAGAGGGTTTAGAGATGCAGTTTTCCAGTCTTGAGTTTATTTTTCGATTTTTACCATTATTTTTTCTGTGTTATTTTGTGATGCCGGAGCGCGGCAGAAATGTCGTACTGCTTCTGGGAAGTCTTGTATTTTACGCAGTGGGAGAGCCGGTCTATATCTTGTTGATGCTCGCCTCCATTTTGATCAATTATGGTGCAGCGCGGGGAATGAGCAGGGTCGGCGCGCGTGGCCAGGGAAAAGGACAACGATTTTGGCTCATATTTGCGATCGTGCTTGACCTTTCTGCCTTGTTTTTATTCAAATATTTTGATTTCTTTGCCGAAAATGTGAATCTGTTGGTTCACAGGGATGCGCTGCCCCTGTTGCAGCTGACACTGCCGCTGGGAATCAGCTTTTACACCTTTCAGATGATCTCCTATGTGGCAGATTTCTACATGGGTAATATTGAGTCGCCGGGAACGCTTTTGGAGTTTGCGACTTATGTGAGCATGTTCCCGCAGCTGATTGCGGGACCGATCGTTCAGTTTAAGGAAGTATCACAGCAGCTTCGAAAACGACCGCTGCGACTGCGGGCCTTTGAACAGGGGCTGGAGTTGTTCTGTCTCGGCCTTGGTTCGAAGGTGCTTCTGGCAAACAAAATCTCTATTTTCTGGAATCAGGTGCAGGGAATCGGTTTTGCGTCCATTTCCACACCGGTTGCATGGATGGGCGCAGTGGCGTTTTCTTTTCAGATTTATTTTGATTTCTGGGGCTATTCCCTGATGGCAATGGGACTCGGATATATGATGGGATTTCAGATTCCCCGTAACTTTTCTGTCCCTTATATGGCCCATAGCGCAACGGATTTCTGGCGACGCTGGCACATTACGCTGGGACGTTTCTTCCGGGAATATGTTTATATTCCGCTGGGCGGAAACCGGAAAGGGCGGCTGCGGACGATCTTCAATCTGCTTGTCGTGTGGTCGCTGACCGGGCTGTGGCATGGCGCGAGCTGGAATTTTGTTTTGTGGGGAGTCGGATTTTTTGTGCTGCTGGTGCTGGAGAAAAATTTTTACGGAAAGTTTCTGGACAGCCATCCTGCGATCGGGCGTCTATATGTGTGGCTGCTGGTACCGGTGAGCTGGATGGTGTTTGAAATCACGGATTTCCCGCAGCTGATCATTTATTTAAAGCAGCTGATTGGCATTCATTCGGCGCAGGTGCTTGTCAGCAGCGCACAGCTGCTTCGTTATGTGAAGGAGTACGGATGGCTGTTTGCGGTGTGCGGACTCTGCTCCACATGGTTTCCGGTACGCATATACCGCAAGCTGCAGAATAGCCGGTGGCTGGTGCTCATCTGCTTTGTGATCTTCTGGCTCAGTGTTTACGAGATCAAACAGGGCGCAAACAATCCGTTTTTATACTTTCGATTTTAGAAGAGGTACTGGTGATGAATAAACTAAAGAAATTCATAAAAAACTGTCCTCTGGCAGTGTGCATTCTGTGCAGCTGGGCGATTGTAGCGGCGGCAGAGCATCTGCCGCTGTCTGCGCAGGAGAAAACGCCGGAGGAAGCCGG
>JALELN010000160.1 GCA_022771765.1 Lachnospiraceae bacterium
CATCGTTTAGCCGTGGACGGCAGCGCACGATAGACTTCGAGCAGCGCCATCTCATCATCAGGCAGACGAAACGGGTGTTTTTGGGAGGACAGGCCCAGAAGATAATCGGCAGAAGTGTTCAGACACCGGCAGACCTCGCGAATGAGGTTCAGGCTCAGCCATCTTCTGCCGTTGAGATAATTGTTGAGAGAAGAATAAGAGACTTGCAGCTCGTCTGCAAGTCTTTTTTGAGAAATGTGTTGTTCCTTCATAAGTTCGCGTATACGCTTGATGGTTACTTCCATGTGAAATGCCCTTTCGCGGCGGTTCGTTGTCTTTTCAGACAAAAAACCGTCGCATCCTTTCTTTTTTTTTCGAGCATATCGCATAAAATTTGGGCATAGCCTCACCCTATTGCCAGCCTCCATCAATCGTGAGTATCTGGCCGGTCAGATAAGCCGGAGAGCATGCGAGCTGCCAGGCCAGAGCGGCAACTTCCTGCGGCTTGCCAAAACGCCCCATGGGAATTTCACTCTCGAGCGCAGCACGTTCTTCTTCATCAAAGCATTTATTCATGCGCGTGTCTATGACACCGCAGGCAATGGCGTTGACTGTAATATTGCTGGGAGCCAGTTCCTTGGCCAGCGCTTTCGTAAAGCTGTTGACACCGCCTTTGGAGGCAGAATATGCGACTTCGCAGGAAGCGCCTGCATTGCCCCAGACAGAAGATATGTTGATAATACAGCCGGATTTTTGGCGTATCATGCCGGGGATTGCCTCGTGGCAGCAGGAGTAGACACTGGTGAGGTTGGTAGCAATCACCCGGTTCCAGTCGTCGATCGACAGATCTGAGAGCAGTCCGATTTGGGAAATGCCGGCATTGTTGACGAGAATATCAACTGTGCCAAAGGCTTCTTCTGCCTGGGCGAACATCTCACAGACAAATGCATGATCGCTGACATCGCCGGGGATGGCAAGTACCTGCGCCCCGCAGGTGGATTCAAGCTTGTGTGCGTAATCACGCAGAATATCAATGTCATTTTTGCAGTTTAGTACGAGTGAAAATCCCTCTGCGGCAAAACGGGCGGCGATGGCCTTTCCGATACCGTGGGAGGCACCCGTGATCAGAATTGTTTTTTGTTTCATATTTTTCTCCAAAAGTTTATATATTTTTTATATATTTTACATCAAAAAGACTGGTTTTAAAAGAGATTTTTTGGTAAAATTAATCTACAAAATAAATCTCAAAGGAGATGGTCATTATGAAGATAACAATTAGTGGAAAAAACATCGATGTGACACCGGGACTGCGCGCTGCAGTGGAAGACAAGCTGGCGAAGCTGGAAAAATATTTTACACCTGATACAGTCTGCAATGTGACGCTTGGTGTAGAAAAAGAGCGTCAGAAGATGGAAGTCACGATCCCCATGAAGGGGCACATCATCCGTGCGGAGCAGCAGAGCGATGATATGTATGTGACAATCGATCTCGTTGTGGATGTCATCGAGGCACAGTTGAAAAAATATCGCAAGAAACTGATTAACAAGCAGCAGAACGCGGACAGCCTTCGCAAGGAGTTTGTGGAGGAAGAGACTACAGATGACGAGGAGATCCGTATCGTCCGTGCGAAGAAGTTTGGTATGAAGCCGATGTTTCCGGAGGATGCATGTGTACAGATGGAGCTTCTCGGACATAATTTCTTTGTGTTCAGTAACGCTGAGACAGGCGAAGTCAATGTGGTCTATAAGCGCAAGGACAAGAGTTACGGGCTGATCGAGCCCGAGTTCTGATTTCGGATGTTTCTGACTGATGTACAAATGCCGAAAACGGGGAAAAACCGCAGAGTTCACATAATTTTGTCGATATCAGTCGGAAATTTGAAACGTTTTCATTTTGAAGAATTTGCCGGAAAACGTGAAAAAATCTACACAAATTGAAAATATCCTCTCCAGATGCGGTGGGTATACTGTTTACATTATATGACAGTACATCCGGGGGAGGGTATGGAAATGGTATATTACAGATTAGGCGATGTGATCAGGGAACTGAGGGATCGGTTGCACATGACACAGGAAGAGCTGGCGGCAGGGATCTGTTCCGTCAGCTCCATCGCCAAGATCGAAAAGGGCAGTCAGATGCCTTCGGGACGCGTGGCAGAAGCCTTGCTTCGCAGACTGAAGGATTCGGGCTGCTTTTTTACCGGATTTACGCAGCCGGAGGAGCTGCAGGAGCTCAAAAGCTGGGAGCATGTGCTGGCGCGCGCAAAGGGCAGCAGAAAAAAGGAATCATTGTTCGAAGAGCAGTTTTATGCGTATGTGCGGGTAGTTGAGCGTATGGGGGAAGGCGTGGATCATGCAGTGCTGTTGCTGGAATTGATGGAGATTCTCGTGATGTCCATGCCATTGGAGGAGTTGTATGACGAGAGCGCGCGCAGGCGCACCTATACCTATCTGGAATTGTATATTTTGAACAGTATTGCTGTACAGTTTTATTATATGGAGAGTATCGAGTCTGCAAATCGTATTCTGGAACGTGTCTATGAATATTTAAAGATCTGGCATGAAAACGGAGAACTGGGCAGATATCTGTTTCCGGCTGTCTGTAATAATCTGGCAGCAGTCAAACTGAGCGCCGGACTGGTTTATCCGGCACGCAATCTTTGTGATACAGGTATTAGCCGCTGCCTGAATGCCGGGCTTCTGATTCCGCTGCCAAGCCTTTATGGAAATCTTTGCAGTGTTCTTCAGGAGATGCATGAGACTGCTGATGCGCAGCAGGCCTATTCGCGGATGCGTATGCTGCGGGGGATTCTTTCGGAGCGGGAGGAAACCGCCGGTCCGGTGGAACTGGAATTGATGAGGAACAGTTATCTGATGTCTTTTGTATAGTGGCAGGACATGTGTTCACATGACTCAAAAACGTAACGTAAATAGTTTCTCAATTACCTATTGTCATCCAATGCCAAAAGGAGTAGGATAAGAGGCAGTAAAACAGAAACAACATATACTGTAAAAAAATGAACGGGAGAATGAATATGAATATCGTAGTATTAGCTGGTGGATTAAGCCCGGAGCGTGATGTGTCACTGGTGACGGGAAGCAACGTATGTCAGGCACTGAGGGAAAACGGGCACAACGTCATCCTGATGGATGTGTTTATGGGACGCGAGGGAGATGATGTGGCGCATTGGTTTGAAAAGAGTGAAGAGGTCAGTGCGACGGTGAGCGGTATTGCGGAGAATGCGCCGGATCTGGCAGCGGTCAAGGCATCCCGGGCAGACAAAAGCGACTGCTTTTTCGGACCGAATGTGATTGCGCTGTGTCAGATGGCTGATATTGTATTTATGGCGCTGCATGGAGAAAACGGAGAAAACGGCAAGATTCAGGCGGCGTTTGATTTGTTTGGCATCCGCTATACAGGGTCTGATTATCTTTCCAGCGCGATAGCGATGAATAAGGAGTTGACCAAAAAGGTGCTGGCAGCAGGCGGAGTGCCTGTGCCCCGCGGCTTTTCCGTAAAAAAGGGCGTGGAGACCAGCAAACAGCCCGGATTTCCGTGTGTCGTAAAACCCTGCTGCGGCGGTTCCAGTATCGGTGTTTCTATTGTCAACGACCAGAAGGAATATGAGCAGGCGCTGGAAGAAGCATTTCGCTGGGAAAATGAGGTTGTCGTTGAGCAGTATATTCAGGGAAGAGAGTTTTCTATTTGCGTGATTGATGGGAAGGCGCTTCCGATCATCGAGATCGCGCCGATCAGCGGATTTTATGACTATAAGAACAAATATCAGGCGGGCAGCACGATTGAGACTTGTCCGGCTGAACTTCCGGAGATACAGACAAAGGAGATGCAGGGTTACGCAGAGCTGGCAGCACAGGTCATCGGTCTCGACACCTACTCACGTATGGACTTTCTCATGGACGACGACGGACGCATGTACTGTCTGGAGGCAAATACGCTGCCGGGCATGACACCCACCAGTCTGATTCCGCAGGAGGCAGCGGCGATTGGAGTAAGCTACAATGAGCTGTGCGAGCAGCTGATTCAGATATCATTGGAGAAGAAATCATGAAGGGAATGACATTAGAGCGGATGGCGCAGGCGTGTGGCGCACGCCTGTGCGGAATGCCGGCTAATGAAAAGACAGCAGGGAGGACGGCAGCCGGAATTGTGACTGACAGCCGTCAGGTAAAAGCAGGATATGTGTTTGTGGCACTGCCCGGAGAGCGGGTGGATGGACATGATTTTATTCCGCAGGTATTTGCGGCAGGCGCGCTGGCAGTCGTATGTGAGCGTGAACCGGAGGATGCAGACGGTGTCTGTCTGCTTGTGGAATCCTCCAAAGAGGCGTTAAAAAAGCTCGCAGCGCTGTATCTGGATCAGCTGGAGATACCCGTGGTCGGTATCACCGGAAGCGTTGGCAAGACCAGCACAAAAGAAATGATCGCTTCTGTGCTGTCACAGAAATACTGCGTACATAAGACGGAGGGCAATTTTAATAACGAGATCGGTCTGCCGCTCACGGTATTCGGACTGCGGGACGAGCATGAGGTGGCAGTGCTGGAGATGGGTATCTCCGATTTTGGCGAGATGAGCCGTCTGGCAGCAGTGGCGCGCCCGAAGGTGTCCGTGATCACAAATATCGGCATCTGTCATCTGGAGAATCTGGGAACGAGAGACGGAATCCTGAAGGCAAAGACAGAGGTGTTCGATTATCTGCGAGACGATGCGACCGTGGTGCTGAATGGGGACGACGACAAGCTGTGCACCGTGGCTGCCGTTCAGGGAAAGCCGCCCGTGTTTTACGGAATGGGAGAGAAGCTGCCCGATGGCGCAGTCTATGGCAAAAAGACGATCTATGCGGACGCAGTGGAAAATAAAGGACTGCGCGGCATTGATTTTGACCTGCATCTGCCGCAAGGTGTGCACCGCGTTCACGTGACAATACCGGGCGAACACAATGTATATAACGCAATGGCCGCAGCCGCGGTCGGTCTGGCACTGGGGCTGTCCGAACAGCAGATCTGCGCAGGCATCGAGGCGGCGCGCACCATCGGCGGCCGCACGAACCTGATCGAAGCGCATGACTATCTCGTCATTGATGACTGCTATAATGCGAATCCGGTGTCCATGAAGGCTGCCATTGATGTGCTGGCACAGGGCGAAGGGCGCACCATCGCCGTACTGGGCGATATGGGCGAGCTCGGAACAGATGAAAAACAGCTCCACTATGAGGTGGGCGCATACGTCGCGGAAAAGCACATCGACTGGTTATTTGCGGCAGGTGAGCTGTCCAAGGAGCTGGTGCGTGGTGTGGAGGAATATCCGGACGTTACCACGCAGTACGACTATTTCGGAACCGATGTGGAGGCGTTGTGCGAGCACGTGTGCGCATTCGCGCAGTCGGGAGATACGATCCTGGTGAAAGCATCACACTTTATGGACTATCCGAAGATCGTGAAGGCGTTGACGAAGTAAAGTGGGTAATGTTGCACAAAAGTATATTTTAAGCATGAAAAAGAGTCCTTGAAACAGACGTTTCAGGACTCTTTTTCCTCACTTTTCGAACCTTTTGACTGAAAGAATAAAAGATCAGTTATGACTTTTTGTGTTTACATGTTCCGGTGATTTTCCAGCATCCGCGTGATCTCAGCCTGACAGTAGCTGCCGAGCTTCTTTTTCTCCTCCTTGGAGAGGCTGGTGATGTCGATCGGTGCGCCGTACTCTAAGATGACGCGTGACTTGCGGATGTAGGGGATGTGCTTTTCGAAGATATCGGCAGATCCGGTCATCGCCATCGGAACGATCTTGCAGCCGGTCTTCTCCGCGATTTTTAAGCTGCCTTCCTTGAAGGGAAGCATGTCCAGTTCATCTGCGCCCTTTCCGCGGGTGCCCTCTGGGTAGATACACATGGAGATGCCGTTTTTCACATTTTCGATTCCGGCAAGGATCGTCTTTAAGCTTTCCTTAATGTCCTCGCGGTTGATAAACAGGCAGTTGAGCCGCTTCATCCAGGTGGAGAGAAGCGGGATCTTCAGCATGCTGTCTTTGGCGATGTATCCGGTCAGACGGGGACAACGCGCATAGGAGATCACGATATCGAAATAGCTGCGGTGATTGCCTATGTAGAGTACCGGCTCATCCTTGGGAACATGTTCTTCGCCGATGACGGTGAGCTTTACACCGGAGATCACGCAGATGCACCGGAACGCCCATTGCACGAGGCGAAGCTGGGCAAGTGCAGCGCCGTTTTTCCATTTCTCATTTTTGGAGATCAGCCAGAACACGCCCAGAACGGGAATCCCGATGATCAGATAGAGCAACACAAACAGTATGACAAAAAATGTACGAATCATAATCTTGAACCTCACATATATATATTTAAAAATTATAGCATAGAATTTGCCATTCTGACAATACGCAAATCAGAGGGAGGGCGACAATGAAAAAAAGGAAATCAGGCGGAAAATGCGGTCAATGCAGTAAATATAACAAATGGAAGCTGGGGCTTGCGGCAGTCATCGGGGCATGTCTGCTGGCAGGCTGCAGTATGCAGCAGGGCGGACAGGAAAAGGTGTCAGAGCCGGAGTATACGCTGGTAGCTCAGGAGGACATTCCACAGGAACTGATGACCCGGATAGAGACCGCGAAAACAGAGGATATGAAACTCACGTATGCGGATGACGGGGCATTCTATATTGTGAGGGGTTACGGCGCGCAGCCGGGAGGCAGCAGTATACAGGTGCTGGACTTGTACTGTACGCAGGATGGCATCGTATTTGACACGCAGCTCGTCGGAGGCGGCGAAAATGCGGACGATACGACCACAAGTGCCTATCCATATATAGTGGTGAAACTGCTGTGTGGTGAACAAAATGTTGTGTTTGAGTAATTTTTGGAGATTGACACCCTACTAGATGTTGTGGTATAATATGCAACGGAAGAATTCAAAACAAAACAGCATAAGGGAGGAACAAGGATGAAACAATCTGACATCAACAAGGTTCGTGCTTCTGTGCACCAGCGTTGTGGCAACAAGGTTGTGATTCAGTTGGATCGTGGACGCAACAAGGTCGATATTCAGGAGGGTGTCATTCAGAACGCTTATCCCAGTGTATTCACCATTCTTGTAGACAGCACCGATGGACTCAATCCACCGCAGCTTCTGTCCTTTTCCTACACTGATATCATTACCAGAGATATCCGTATGAAACTGTGCTGATTGCTTTGGAAGGGCAAAGGCGCACTTATGCAAAAAAGAATCAAAAGATTCGCATAAAGATCTTCATTTTTGAATACTTATTGTTAAGTAAGTCAAAAATGGAGGTCTTTTTGTATGGAAGCAGCAGAATATTTGGAGTGCGAGCGCCGTCAGATTCACGTGATGTGTGAGAAGGGCAGAGCGATCACGCAGATCACGCTGGACGATGACTACAATCTGGCAGAATATAAGCCGGACATTTTAAAAATCATTGAGGATAAGGGTCAGGTGCGGATGGAGGAAGTGAAGGTGGAGTCGGATCTCGTGAGGCTGCGGGGCGCATTACACTTTGAAGTACTCTATCGCAGCAACGGGGAGGACGGTTATTTCGGGCATCTGCAGGGAGAGATTCCCTTTCAGGAAAATGTGCGGATGGAAGGCGCGGGAGAGTACGACACGGTTTATGTAGACCCGGAGATCGAGGATTTATCCATCGGGCTGATCAATTCCCGCAAACTGGAAATCCGCGCGCTGCTCACATTGCAGCTGCAGTTGCGGCAGCCGTGTGTCCATGAGCTGGCAACGGACATCAGCGGTCCGGTAGGGGAACATGTGCAGGTGCGCCGTGAAGAGATCGAGGCGTTGGAACTATTGGGACAGAAAAAAGATACAAGCCGTTTCCGGACAGAATTGTCACTGCCCTCAAATAAGCCCGGAATTCGTGAGATTTTGTGGTATTCCCTGCAGCTGCGGGGGATGGAGAGCCGGCTGGGTGAAGGCAGCATTGACTTGAACGGTGAGCTGTTTATACATATGGTTTACCTTGGAACCGAAGAGTCGGGCCAGCTGCAGTGTCTGGAGCTGGCGGTACCGCTGCAGACACAGGTAGGCGCAGAGGAAGCCGATCCGCAGATGATTTCCTGGGTGCGGGTACGTCTGGCCGGCGGTGAGCTGGAGGCAGCAGAAGATTTTGACGGAGAAGAGCGCATGTTGCAGCTGACGGCGGTGCTGGAAGTCGACTATACGTTGTGGCAGGAGCAGAAGCTGGATCTGCTGCAGGATGCCTATGCGACAGACCAGGAATTAAAATGTATCGGAGAGGATCTGACTTTGCAGCGTCTGCTGATCAAAAATGATTCACGTTTTCGCCTGAATGAGCGTATTTCGCTTGACGCGGCTGCGCAGGTGCTGCAGATCTGTTCCTGTGTGGGAAATGTTCAGGTTGAGGAGGTCGTACCTGCAAAAGGCCGGCTGGAGGTGTCCGGTATTTTGAAGATGAAGCTGCTTTATATTGCAGCAAATGATGAGATGCCCCTCATGACTGTGGATGAGACAATACCATTTTCCGAGTCGGTGGAAGTGCCGGGACTGAGCGATGACATGACGAATATCAGCTATGAATTGGAGGCGGGGATTGATCAGATGACAACGGCGCTGATCGATCAGAGCCAGGTGGAATGCAAGGCACAGATACGTCTCTGCGTGATCATATTTGAGAATCAGAATATGAAAAATGTGGAAAAAATAGAGTGCTTTGACATGGATGAAAAAGAGCTCCGGATGCAGCCGGGAATGATCGGTTACATTGTGAAAAACGGCGAAAAACTATGGGATATCGCCAAGGCTCACCGGGTGACGATGCGCCAGCTGATGGAGTTGAACGGACTGACGGATGAGACCGTTCATCCAAAGGATAAACTCATGATCGTAAAGACCATCGGTTGAAATTCATAGATAGGCGTGGTATACTAAATACTGTATGTAATAGTATTTGTTCAGAACAGGTCGGAGCGGAACCGCGTAGACCGTGAGAATATGATTCGGGAGTGCAGAAATCCGGTTGCTACACGGATTTTTGCATTTCCTGGGAAGATACTGATCAGGAGGAAATATGGTACGAGAGAGAAAAGGCAAACGGATCTTAGCAGCAGCACTTGTTGTGGCGCTGGCCGGAGGGATGGTTCAGAACACCGGCGCATCTCCAATTCGGGATGCACAGGACAAGATCAACGAGGCAAATGAACAGCTGGATCAGACAAACAGCCAGATTTCGGATATAGAGAAAAAACAGGACACCCTTCAGAAGGAGATTGATTCGCTGGATTCAGAGCTGGTTGCGTTGCTTTTGGATATTGAGGTATTAAAAGATGAGATCGCTCAGAAGGAGGCGGATATCAAACAGGCAACATCGGATTTAAAGCAGGCACAGGCTACAGCAGACAAGCAGTACGAGAGCATGAAAAAACGTATCCGGTTTATGTATGAGCGCGGCGACAATGCGCTGATCGAGTCCTTGCTCGGAGCCGGAAGTATGGCGGATTTTTTAAACCGTGTGGAATATTTTAACCAGATTTATGATTATGACCGTACGATGCTCACGGAATATCAGGAGACGGTCACGCAGGTGGCGGATCTGAAGCAAACACTGGAGCAGGAACAGCAGGACATGGTGGCGCTTCAGGAGAATCAGGAGCATCAGTCCAAGGAACTGCAGGAGATGCTGACGAAGAAACGTGCCACAATGGACGATTTTGATACAAAGCTCGCACAGGCAGAAGCATTGGCAACACAGTACAAGGCGACGATTCAGGAGCAGAATGAGATCATTGTTGCGGAGCAGGCGCGCATTGCGGCTGAGGAGGAAGAACGCAGACGTCAGGCAGAGGAACAAAGACGTCAGGAGGAAGAGCGCCGCAGACAGGAGGCAGCACAACAGCAGCAACAACAGCAACAGAGTAACGGCTCCGGAGGCAGTTCCGGCGGCAGTTCATCCGGAGGCAGTTCCGGCGGCAGTTCAGATGATGGTGGAGCCAATCCGGACTACCGGACGAATGTCAGCGGTCAGGAGGTCGTGAATTTTGCCATGCAGTTTGTGGGAAACCCGTATGTGTGGGGCGGGACGAGTCTGACAAACGGCTGTGACTGTTCCGGCTTTGTCATGAGTGTGTTTGGACATTTTGGCATCAGCCTGCCGCACAGTTCTTATTCCCTGCGCAGCTGCGGACAAGGTGTCAGCTACAGTAACGCCCAGCCCGGAGATCTGATCTGTTACAGTGGACATGTGGCGATCTACATCGGCGGAGGCCGTATCGTAGGAGCGCAGAGCAGTGCCATCGGTATCGCGACGCAGAATGCTACTTATCGTACGATCCTTGCCGTGCGTCGTGTACTGTAGCGGCATGAGGGCAGAAGACCGGAACCGTTGTAAAACAGGACGGAAGTGTCGGGGGAATGCAATGAGAAGAAAAGATGTTTCTTTTACCATGAAAAAAAGCCTTGCGGCAGTGTTTCTCGTGTGTGTGCTGTTTTGCGTGAGCGGCTGTGGCACGCGTGTAAAGACCATAGAGTTTAAAGAGCATCTGGACGACACGGTGCTGGAGCTGGATGGGCGTAAGATTCCGTTGCGGGAGCTGGCATTTTATGTGGCTTATGAGGAACAATTGATTCAGGAACAGGCGCTTGTATATGACGCTTCAAACCCCAACGCTTACTGGAATACGCACATTAATGGGCATTTTATGCGCGTGCAGGCGCGCGACGAGGCGATGAATCAGGCAATTCACGATTTTATATTTTATGAAATGGCGCAGGAGCTTGGCATGGAGCTGGATCAGGATGAGATCGATTATGCCACAGGGCGCAGCGAGGATTTCTGGATGGATCTGGGCGCGTACGGTCAGGAGCATCTCGGCATCACGGAGGAAGAACTCACAGAGGATCTGCTCCGGATGGCTCTTGCACAGAAATATCAGCAGTTGTATGCGGCAATGCAGAATGTTTCGGAGGAGGACTGTAATTCGGACGGCGCCGCGTATGAAGCAGTATTGGGAGAGCATACATACAAGGTCAGAGACCGGCTTTGGGAAGGCGTTTCCATGGGGCATGTGACACTTGATCAATAATAAAAAACAGGAACCGGAAGACAGAGGAGACAGACAATAATGAACATGCAACGAAACCGTATGAACATACCGACAGTAAGAAAACAAATCCGCATAGGAAGAAACGATCCGTGCTGGTGTAAGAGCGGTAAAAAATATAAGCAGTGCCATATGGCGATGGACGAGAAGATCCAGCGCATTCAGGAGGAAGGACATATTGTGCCGGATCATTCCATTATCAAGAATCAGGATCAGATCGCGGGCATTCGCCAGAGTGCAAAGATTAATATTGCCGTTCTTGACTATGTCAGCGAACATATCAGAGAAGGAATCACCACACAGCAGATTGACGAATGGGTGTATGATCTGACAACAAAGATGGGAGGGATTCCCGCACCCCTGCATTATCAGGGTTATCCGAAGAGCGTGTGTACTTCCATTGACAGTCAGGTATGCCACGGAATTCCCGATGAGAAGGTCGTATTAAAGGAAGGCGATATTATCAATGTAGACTGTTCCACGATCTTAAACGGATATTTTTCAGATTCTTCGCGGATGTTCTGCATCGGAGAAGTCAGCCCGGAGAAAAAACGGCTGGTAGAGGTCACAAAGGAATGCTGCGACATTGGATTAAAGGAAGTAAAGCCCTGGGCATTTCTCGGTGACATGGGGCAGGCGATTCACGACCACGCGTACGCAAACGGCTATACGATCGTCCGTGAGATCGGCGGACATGGTGTGGGTCTGGAATTTCACGAGGATCCGTGGGTCAGCTATAACTCCAGACGCGGCGAGGAGATGCTGTTGGTACCCGGCATGATTTTTACGATCGAGCCCATGGTAAATATGGGAAAAGTAGATATTTACATTGATGACTCAAATGGCTGGACAGCATATACTGAGGATGGCATGCCCTCCGCCCAGTGGGAGTACATGGTGCTCGTCACTGAGGACGGCGCAGAGGTACTCTC
>JALELN010000007.1 GCA_022771765.1 Lachnospiraceae bacterium
TCCGACACGAACCATCGTAGCGCCCTCTTCTATGGCCACCTCATAATCTCCGGTCATTCCCATGGACAGAATATCCATACTTACATTATCAATGTTTTTGTTTTTTATGTCAACAGATAATTGCTTAATTTGCCGAAAATATAGACGATTTTCTTCCGGATCCACAACATATGGTGCAATCGTCATCAAACCCTGAATTTTCAGATTCGGAAGTGCTGCAATCTCCTCCACAAGCTGAATCGTATCATCAGCGGAAATTCCAAACTTGCTTTCTTCGCCTGCAATATTTACTTCTATCAGGATCGGAATGGACAATCCCTTCTTCTGTGCCTGCACACTGATCTCCTGTGCCAGACGGTAAGAATCCACCGAGTGAATCAGAGTCACTTTATCGATGACCTGTTTTACTTTATTACGTTGCAGATGGCCAATCATATGCCATTTGATATCAGATGGCAGTTTGTCATATTTCTCACAGATCTCCTGTACCTTATTTTCTCCAAAATCTCTTGCTCCTGCATCATATACTTCACGCAGCATTTCTACCGGTTTCGTCTTACTAACCGCAATCAATGTCACCTCAGAACGGTCCCTGCCAGCCCGTGCGCAGGCATTTGCTACATTTTTTTCTACTGTTTCAAAATTATCCTTTAACATCGCTCTCTCCTTTTAATTGATAACTTCATTCTCTTCAATGATAGAACCGTCAAGCGCAATATGATCATATTGTGACAATCCATAATTGGTTCCGCGTGCAATAATTGCATATTCCTCATTCTGATAAAGAATGTCAATCATACGAAAAACCGCATAACCTTTATTAATATTGTATACACCTTTCAATTTTTCACTGTCACTGACAACAAAGTCGGATCCGCCTGCGGGATCAATGACCGTTGTGCCTGGTGTCAGTGCATCTTCACTGACATAATAACACTCATCGGTAGAATAATAAATATCTGTCGCGATAAATTTCTGTACTTTTTTACCGGTATCATCACTTGATTCGATTAGCAGTCCCTGTGAATTAGAATTACCGCCCTTTGTAAAATAGTTCTGCGGAATCACAAAAAAACTTTTTTCAACAATGGAACGATTCGGAATCTTTAAACCCACCTGCTTTGCCAGCAACAATTCTACATCAATAAAACGCTCAGAAGCATAACGAATCATGGAATTGTTAAAACTTAACAACAGATAATTTTTATTCCCGCGATTACGTATCTCATAGGTTGCCCATGCAGTGGTTTCATCAGATTTAAAACGGACTTTGATGACAGAATCATCTGCCAGCAGCTTCTTTAGCTCATCACTGATTTCAAATACAATCTGCCAGTTTTCCGAAGTGATCAGCTTAAACAACGGATCTCCTGCCTCTACATGTGTTGCCGCCTTGCGGTTGTCTTTCTCGTAGCCGGCTTCGTTCAGCATGCCGTCTGTAAAGTTTTCTGCCGTCACACTTTCATAGCCGTCACAGTAATATGAAACGATCCCAGGCACAGAGGCGCTGACACGGTGGAAAGTATGATCAGCCTCGGCATTTGCAGCATATTCAGACATAGAACTAAGCGCGCTTAAGTTCACAGCCTCCATAAGTTCTGCCTGCAGATCATTTTTAAATGTGTATGTATTATAAAAAGACATGTCTGTATATGTGTTGCTATAGTCTTTCATTTCCTCCACAAGCGTACTGTAGGCGACAGTGTCCAGCGCGTTCTCTGTATTGCCAGCACGTGTAATCTCTCCTGCAATATCACCGTTTTCATCTACGGAACAGATCAGTGATCCGCATTTAGCGCGTGAATTGTCTTTTAAGTAATAGTTAACATAGCCGCTCTGACCGGCATAAACGAGCTGTTCCTCGCGCAATGCCAGACCTGTATAAGAGGTCTGGATTCGAATACTACCCTCATCTACCTCATAGTAAGATACATGTTTCGCCGTGAGATAGATATATACATTGAAGAGCAGGTATATAAAAATCAATGCGAAAAAAATCACGCCTATATTTATATTTAATGTTTTGGGATATCTTACAATTTTATTGCTTTTTTTCATGCTTTTAATTTTTAAACTTCTTTCTGGCTGCTCCTGTATATTTTCAGAAAAACAAGAAATACTATCTAAAAAAGGAGGTAATGACTATGAATTCTAAAGTCTGGGATTATTGTTTACTCACCCTTGTAATCATTGGTGCGGTCAATTGGGGACTCATCGGATTCTTCCAGTTTGATCTCATTGCTTTTTTATTCGGAAACATGTCATGGCTGTCCCGCATCATCTATGCATTGGTGGGCATAGCCGGTCTTTATCTGATCAG
Source organism: Lachnospiraceae bacterium (assembly GCA_022771765.1). Classification (GTDB taxonomy): domain Bacteria; phylum Bacillota; class Clostridia; order Lachnospirales; family Lachnospiraceae; genus W0P33-017. The sequence continues at coordinate 2,321 of JALELN010000007.1, forward strand.
CGCTTACGGACGTATCCGTTCCATTGGATAACATGAAATAAGGTGCCTTTACAGGCACCTTCTATTTCAATTTAAGATTAAAGAGATACAATGATCTTTGCCTTTGCACACTCCGGAAGGTCTGCTTCGTTTCTGGATACACTCAGAACAAACTTAACATTGTACTTCTCGCTGATAATATCCAGTTTCTCAATCGCATGGTTTAACTGTCCATCCTCAATATTAGCGATCGTGAGGAAGCTGTCCAGATACATCTCCTGCAGATCGTGATCCTGTGATACAATACCACAGATAAAACCGAGAAATTCGTCACAATTTGAAACGGGGAAGTCGGTTACGTTGATCAGACGAACTTTATTGTTCAATTCATACATATGCTTCTGGCTCTTATCCAAATATACGATATTTCCAGATGCAGATTTTACTGAATCATTTACCTTATCTAATAAATATTTTGTTTTACCTTTACCTTTTTCGCCAGCAATAATTTCAACCATCGCTATCTCCTCCTGATTTTAATTACTGCACTGCCTTTCTGCGTATGTAAAAACATCAATCCGGCTGTGCTTTCTATAAGTTAAATTATAAAATACTTTCCTGTAAAATACAACTCTATTTTGCAAAATTTGCAAGTACCTGATTCATCACATAATAGAGGTTGCTTCTGCCGTCCGATTTCAGAATTATGGAGATGACAGGTTCTTTTTTGTCATTATTTGACAACAGAACAAGACAATAGCCGGCTGCATTTGTCGTACCAGTCTTTCCGCCGAGTACTGTCACACCCTCCGGCTGTGTAACTTCGCCATTTAAATATTTATTGGTGTTGCGCCAGGTCTGTGAGGCATCGGCACCGGAAGCGTTGGTATAGTAAACCGTATAACTCGTTGTCTGGATCAATTGTAAAAAGAAGTCCTGTTCGATTGCATGTGAAAAGATCAGGTACAAATCATAGACACAAGTATAATGATTCTCATCATGCAAGCCGTTGGGATTGACAAAGTGGGAATTGGTTGCTCCGAAAGAGCGTGCCGTCTCATTCATCAGCACTGCAAAGGCTTCTTCACTGCCGCTGATATGCTCTGCAATCGCAATTGCCGCGTCATTTCCACTCTTTAACATCAATCCGTAAAGCAAATCTGACATTTTGATCTGATCCCCTGCCTGCAACCCACAGACGGATGAATCACTTGCCTGATCTGCCGCATGCTCACTGACAGTTACAATGTCATCAAGGTTCGACTGTGTAATTGCCAGATATGCCGTCAGAATCTTTGTCGTGCTGGCCGGATACATTTTTTCATAGATGTTTTTCTGATAGGAAATCGTTCCATCTGCCGGCAAAAAGACCCCCATTGCCTCCACAACCTCATCAGTCACGGCATCTGACTGTGTCTGTTCTTTCGGCGCCACGCACAAATCTTCTGCAAAATAATGAACATCTGCTGAAGATCCGGAAAACTCTGTCATCGCCTCTGTCTTATAATTTGTTGCGGAAGCACTGATGTCGTATGGATTATCAATCGCTACATCACTGCCGCAGCCACATGTCAAAAGTCCCAAAATCAACATGCCGGAAAACAAAATTTTACTTGTACATTTCACGCCAGTCTAAATCTCCTCTGTCCAGTGCGCGGATCAGAAGTTCCGCGGTTGCAAGGTTCGTAGCTAATGGAATGTTATGCATATCACAAAGACGCACAACATTATTTACATCCGGCTCATGGGAACGCGGCGAAACCGGTTCCCTCAGAAATATGATCAGATCCAGTTCATTATTCTCGATCTGTGCACACATCTGCTGCGCGCCACCCAATGCACCTGCCAGATATTTATGAACATTCAGGTTGGCTACCTCCTCAATCAGTCTGCCGGTCGTCCCGGTTGCATAAAGTGTGTGTTTGTTTAAAATACCCCGATATGCGATACAAAAATTCTGCATCAACTTCTTTTTCGCATCGTGTGCAATCAGTCCTATGTTCATGTATTTTCCCCCGTTCCATATTTTCTCGGCTGTAACCCGACATTCAGCACAAATCCCATACCCGCAAAATTTGTCACCAGCGATGTCAGCCCATAACTGACAAAGGGAAGTGTTACACCTGTGTTCGGAAACAGTCCGGTTACTACACAAATATTTACAAAAGACTGGAAACCGATCAATGCGGCCATACCACTGCAAATCAGACGGCCGGACAAATCCTTTGCGCGTCTCGCCACCCAGAGACATTCCAGCGCAATGAGCAGCATCAGTATCACGACTGCAGCGGAACCAATAAATCCCAGTTCCTCTCCGACAACTGTAAAAATAAAGTCTGTATGTGCCTCAGCGATAAATCCGCCACTTTTGATTGATGTCACATCCGTGTTATACAATCCCTTGCCGCTCAACTGACCGGACCCGATCGCCATAATTGAATTCTGTGTCTGCAGCGCTTGCTGTGGATAGAGTTCCGGATAGAGCCATGCGAGAATTCTGGTATTCTGATACCCTTCCAATGCACCGTCTCCGGTACCCGGATTGGATGCGATCATATACAATGCCACCAATACCGTGGGCACCGCCACTGCCAGACCACCCAATACTATTTTATAGCTTAATCCTCCAATAAACAAGAGTGATAAGCAAATTAGCGCAGTTACAATTGTGGTGGACAGATCCGGCTCCTTTAATACAAGAAACAACGGAACTGCCGCGCAGATCGCGAAAAATACAAGTATTTTCAGACTGTTGATCTTTTCTCTGTATTTTTGAAGAAAAGCGGCAAAAAACAGGATCAGGATGATCTTTGACAACTCAGAAGGCTGAAACTGGATTCCGGCAATCTCAATCCAGCGTGTGGCACCCTTGTGGTTCTCTCCAAAACCGGCGATCACAGCTGCCAAAAGCAACAGATCCAGTCCATAAAAGATCCATACAAAGCGCAGAACAAAGGAATAATCAAGGAGTGATACAACGATCATTGCTCCCAGTCCAAGAATCAGCCCCATTATCTGGCGTGTCTGATTGTTTCCTTCCTTGGCACTGCCGATAACCAGAATACCAAGAATCGTCAATGCCACAAGATAAATGACCAGTCTGAAATTATAATTGCGAATAGAATAACGTTTTAACATGAATGTTTCAAATCCTTAATCGGAATGTTCGCATACAGGGCGGGAACTGTTCCATTATTAGTTTCTGATTCCGTTTGTGTAATCTGGATATCGAGTCCTTCCGGATCGATTTCCATATACTTTGAAATCACCTGTATGATATCATTTTTAATTGCTTCCATTACATCCGGCGAGCAGTCGGCGCGATCAGAAACCAGAAGCAGCTTCAGACGGTCTTTTGCAACGTCACCGGAATTTTTTCTCTTAAAAATATCCATGAATCCCATGTATGTATCCCTCCGTTATTTCTTAAATACACCGGCCAGCTTGGCAAAAAAGCCCTCTTTCGCGTTCAAATCAAGAAAAGGAACCTCCTCACCCAGAAGCCGGTGACAAATGTTCTGATATGCTTTGCCTGCCAGTGCAGGTGATCCGACGAGAGGCTCACCCTGATTCGTGGAAATGACAATTTGCTCATCATCAGGCACAGCACCGATCAGATCGACGGAAAGGATCTCACAGACATCATCCACAGACATCATATCGCCGCGTTTTACCATGTCCATGCGCAGTCGGTTGACAATCAGATCGATTTTACCGATTTCATTGGCTTCGAGAAGTCCGATAATACGGTCTGCGTCACGGATCGCGGAGACCTCAGGTGTGGTGACAACCAGAGCGCGGTCAGCACCTGCGATCGCATTCTGGAAGCCCTGCTCGATTCCTGCGGGACAATCCAACAGAATAAAATCAAATTCCTCCCGCAGATCCTCGATGAGTTTTTTCATCTGTTCGGGATTGACGGAAGTCTTGTCCCTTGTCTGTGCAGAGGGAAGAAGGAACAGGTTCGGATACTTCTTGTCCTTGATCAGCGCCTGCTTGATGCGACAATTGCCCTCCACGACATCTACCAGGTTGTAGACAATACGGTTTTCCAGTCCCATAACAACGTCCAGGTTGCGAAGTCCGATATCTGTATCAATCAAAACTACTTTTTTATCCAGCTGTGCTAATCCGGTGCCCACATTTGCCGTGGTCGTGGTCTTTCCGACACCGCCTTTTCCTGATGTAATAACAATAACCTCACTCATGTTCTATATCCTCCTAATTTTTTGGTTACAAAATATTTTTCAACAAGCCGGATGAAATCGGCTCGATTAAAATCTGCTGCTCGTAGACGGTAGCAATCTGTGGCACGGCTGATTCGATTTTTGCCTTACGGCGAAAGCCTTTTGCCGGCTCCTTTTTATCGGCGGAACGACCGATATGGTCTCCAATCTTGATCTGTACCGGATCCATCTCCAAAGCTGCCACAAAGCAGCCGGAATCTCCGTCTGCCCCAGCGTAAGCAATACCCTTCAAAGCGCCAAGAACAACGATATTTCCCTTTGCAATAACCTTGGCCCCAGGATTGACATCGCCGAGAACGATCAGACTTGTCTGTGATTCAATCTGTTGACCGGATCGCAGAGTACCCTTATAAAACTGACCTGTTTGAGGAGAATGTTCTTCCTGATAGGCTCCGATCCGACGCTTCATCACCTCATCCATCAATTCATCATGATCAAGAATACAGATGATCGTGATCGAAGTATACTGCTGAATCATCTCAATGATCTCAAATTGCTCTGCCTGACTAAGAGCTCGTCCCTCAAAGGAGATTGCAATGTGCGCATCTTTAAAAAATTTTTCAGAATCGATGAATTTTTTCTTAATTTCTTCCAAAAGCTCATCAAAAGGAAGTTTGCTGTCAAGAACAAGATTGATGCCATTTTTAGAACTTTTAATCACTACGGGCTGTGAATTCAATTTCGTTTGCCTCTTTTCTTATGATTTTATTTTTATAACAGTTCCATCCTTATACAGTTACGACGCAGAATCTTTTCGTCAGTCTGTAAAGGAGTTCGAATTGTTTCCAACATTTGCCGCACTGCCGTTGAGCAGATCGTCCTTATTTTCCAAATCAAAGTAATATTTCAGAATATCCGCTGATACATCCGCAGCATTATGTGAAGTGTATCCATAAGCAATACGTGTTGCAATGGAAATTTTCGGATTGCGATACGGCGCATAGCCGACAAACAGCGCATGGTTTGGTCTGGTCTGTACCTGCTGGGCTGTTCCGGTCTTGCCGGCAACCTCGATCACCCCAAAGTCATCAAAGCATTCCAGATTCTCTACTACCATACGATTT
>JALELN010000008.1 GCA_022771765.1 Lachnospiraceae bacterium
TCTGGCGGCGGCGATGGTCGTTACATAAGGAATTTTTGCCTTGATCGCTGCCTTGCGCAGATAGCTGTCGTCGTGTACGCTGTCTTTTCCGACCGGAGAGTTGACGATCAGATCGATATCTCCGTTGGTGATCATGTCAAGAATATTCGGGCGTCCTTCGTACAGCTTCTTGACCAGTGTTGCCGGAATGCCCGCGTCGGTGATGATCTCGTAGGTGTGTCCGGTGGCGAGGATCTTAACTCCGGCAACATCGAACAGCTTTGCGATCTCTGTGACCTCCGGCTTATCCTTTCGGTTGACGGAGATCAGTACCGTTCCGCTAAGAGGCAGTCTTGTCTGAGTCGCCTCCTGTGCTTTGTAGAAAGCCTCGCCGTAGTAGGTGGACAGTCCCAGCACTTCGCCGGTGGAACGCATCTCCGGTCCGAGTACCGGGTCGACCTCCGGGAACATATTGAAGGGGAATACTGCCTCTTTGACACCGTAATACGGAATATTCTGCTCCTTCAATGCGGGAACGGGCGATGGGCGTCCGGTCAGCTCGCTGGTGATGATATCCGTGGCGATGGGAACCATGCGGATGTTGCACACTTTGGAAACAAGAGGTACGGTCCGTGATGCTCTCGGGTTTGCCTCAAGCACATATACTTTTCCGTTCTCAATTGCGTACTGCATATTCATAAGACCCTTGACATGCATTTCTTCAGCGATCTTTTTCGTGTATTCTTTGATGGTTGCCACATTTTCTTCCGTGATGTGTACGGAAGGAATGATGCAGGCACTGTCTCCGGAGTGGATGCCGGCCAGTTCGATGTGCTCCATGACAGCGGGAACAAATGCATGTGTGCCGTCGCTGATCGCATCCGCCTCGCACTCCAGTGCGTGATTTAAGAAGCGGTCAATGAGGATCGGACGATCCGGTGTTACGCCGACAGCTGCATTCATATATCCGGTCATGCTCTCATCATCGTAGACAACCTCCATGCCGCGTCCGCCCAGCACGTAGGAAGGACGAACCATGACAGGATAACCGATCTTGTTTGCGATCTCGATTGCTTCTTCTACAGTGGTAGCCATGCCTGCCTCGGGCATCGGAATCTCCAGTTTGTCCATCATCGCGCGGAACTGGTCGCGGTCTTCTGCCAGATCAATGACAGCGGGAGAGGTGCCGAGGATTCTGACACCGTTTTCTTCCAGCTGTGCGGCGAGATTGAGCGGTGTCTGACCGCCGAACTGCGCGATCACGCCCAGCGGTTTTTCTTTATGGTAAATACTTAAAACGTCCTCCAGTGTGAGGGGCTCAAAGTAGAGCTTGTCTGAGGTGTCGTAATCGGTGGATACGGTCTCCGGATTACAGTTGACGATGATCGTCTCAAAGCCGAGTTTTTTCAGTGCCAGAGCAGCGTGTACACAGCAGTAGTCAAACTCGATACCCTGACCGATACGGTTGGGACCGCCGCCGAGGATCATGATCTTGGGCTTGTCCGTATTTACCGGGTTTTTATCCGGGGCATTGTAGGTGGAGTAGTAGTATGCGCTGTCTTTCGTGCCGCTGACATGCACGCCCTCCCATGCTTCCTCTATGCCGAGAGAGAGACGTTTTTCGCGGATATTCGCCTCGGGAATCTCCAGAATCTGGCTCAAATATTTATCGGAGAATCCGTTCTTCTTTGCTGAGATAAGCGCCTCGTCGGAAGGCAGGGAGCCCTTGTTCGCGATCAGCGCTTCTTCCTCCTCGACAAGCTCTTTCATCTGCTCGATAAAGTAGTGTTTTACCTTTGTAATATCATGGATCTCATCCACAGTCGCACCAGCGCGCAGCGCCTCATACATGATAAAGTGGCGGTCGCTGGAGGGATGAGCCAGCATGCGCAGCAGCTCCTCCTTAGATTTGGTATCGTAATCCTTTGCGTGGCCAAGACCGTAGCGTCCGGTCTCAAGGGAACGGATCGCTTTTTGGAAAGCTTCTTTGTAGGTCTTTCCGATGCTCATGACTTCGCCGACGGCACGCATCTGGGTACCCAGCTTGTCCTCCACACCCTTGAATTTTTCAAATGCCCAGCGGGCAAACTTGATCACGATATAATCCCCGTCGGGAACGTATTTGTCGAGCGTGCCGTATTTACCGCACTCGATGTCCTTTAAGGTCAGACCTGCCGCAAGCATCGCGGAGACCAGGGCGATCGGAAAACCGGTTGCCTTACTTGCCAGCGCGGAAGAGCGCGAAGTACGGGGATTGATCTCAATGACGACGATGCGGTCGGAAACCGGATCGTGAGCAAACTGCACGTTTGTACCGCCGATGACCTTTACAGACTCGACAATGCGGTAAGCCTGCTCCTGCAGGCGGTTCTGCAGTTCCTTTGAAATCGTCAGCATCGGCGCGGAACAGAAGGAATCGCCGGTATGTGTGCCCATCGGATCAATATTTTCGATGAAGCAGACCGTGATCATATTGCCCTCGGCATCGCGGACAATCTCCAGCTCCAGTTCCTCCCAGCCGAGGATGGACTCCTCAACGAGCACCTGTCCTACAAGACTTGCCTGCAGTCCTCGGGCGCAGACGGTTTTCAACTCTTCCTTATTGTAGACAAGACCGCCGCCGGCACCGCCCATCGTATAGGCGGGGCGAAGAACCACCGGATAGCCCAGGCGGTCAGCGATCGCGAGTGCTTCCTCCACGCTGTAGGAAACCTCGCTGCGAGCCATCTCCACACCGATGGCATCCATGGATTTCTTAAATTCAATGCGGTCTTCACCACGCTCGATGGCATCCACCTGTACACCGATGACTTGTACACCGTATTTTTCCAGAATACCGGCGTTTGCCAGCTCTGCACAGAGGTTCAGACCGGACTGACCGCCGAGGTTTGGCAGCAGCGCATCCGGGCGCTCCTTTGCGATAATCTGCTCTAATCGGGTGACATTTAACGGCTCGATGTAGGTCACATCTGCGATCTCGGGATCAGTCATGATGGTAGCCGGATTGGAATTTACCAGTACGATCTCGTAACCGAGCTTGCGTAGCGCCTTGCAGGCCTGCGTACCGGAATAGTCGAATTCGCACGCCTGACCGATGATGATCGGGCCGGAGCCGATGATCAGCACTTTATTGATATCTGTTCTTTTTGGCATAATTAATCTCCTTATGATGTTTTCTTAATATTATAAAATAAAATTGCTATTTTACCTATAGAAATTTTGCAGAAAATGAAAAAAACAGAAAAAATTTTCATACGCCGATTTATTCGGCAGAAAGGTGTGGTATAATAGGAACACTTTACGAGATTTTAAAGAGGAATTATTTTATGAGTAGAAAAGCATTGATTGCCATGAGTGGCGGCGTGGACAGTTCCGTTTCCGCTGCCCTTATGGTGGAACAAGGATATGACTGTATCGGAGTCACGATGAAGCTGTATGAAAATGAGACAGTCGGAATCGCAAAGGAGAGCACCTGCTGCTCGCTCTCTGATACTGAGGATGCGAGAAAGGTGTGCAGCAGGCTTGGAATGCCTTACTATGTGCTCAATTTTAAAGAGGATTTTGCAGAAAAGGTCATTGACCGCTTTGTGGCGGCATATGAGGCCGGCGATACGCCCAATCCTTGTATTGACTGTAACCGCTATATGAAGTTCGATAAGCTGTATCAGCGTGCGAAGGAACTGGACTGTGAGTATATCGTTACCGGACATTATGCCCGTGTGGAATATGATGAAGTGTCCGGGCGTTATCTTCTGAAAAAATCGAAAAATGATGCGAAGGATCAGAGCTATGTGCTGGCGTTTTTAAACCAGGAGCAGCTGGCGCACACGATCTTTCCACTTGGCGGTTTTGCGTCCAAGGAAGAGGTGCGCGCGGTCGCGGAAAATTACGGTTTTGTGAATGCAAGGAAGCATGACAGTCAGGACATCTGTTTTGTGCCCGAGGGAAACTATGCGGATTTCATGAAACAGTATACCGGAAAAGAGTACCCGGCAGGGGATTTTGTGACGACAGACGGAAAAAAGCTGGGCGAGCATAAAGGAATCATCCGCTACACCATCGGACAACGAAAGGGATTAGGATTAGCGCTTCCCGCACCGCTCTATGTGTGCCGGAAAGATATGGAGAAAAATGAGGTAATTTTATCATCAGAGGACGCACTGTTTACAACGACATGCGTGGTGGATGATTTTAACTGGATTGCCTATGAGCAGCCGAAAGAGCCGGTGCGTGTGACGGCAAAGACGCGCTATCGCGCGAAAGAGGCACCGGCAACTGCCCATGTCCTCGAGGATGGACGGGTAAAACTCGTGTTTGATGAGCCGCAGCGTGCCATCACGACCGGACAGGCGGCCGTACTCTATGACGGTGAGAATGTGGTCGGCGGCGGCACGATCGTGGAGGTGTAGGAGATGGAGCATATTATTCATCCGATCCCGCCGCTCTATGATGCGCAGTCACGGATACTGATCCTCGGGTCATTCCCATCTGTGAAATCCAGAGAGGTGCAGTTTTTCTACGGACATCCCCAAAACCGGTTCTGGAAAGTGCTGGCGGCGGTCCTCGACTGTCCCGTGCCCCGGACGATTCCGGAAAAACAGGCGATGCTGCATACAAATCATATTGCGCTGTGGGATGTGATTGCAAGCTGTGACATTGAGGGATCATCTGATAGCAGCATAAAAAATGCGGTGCCAAATGACCTGGCACCGATTCTTACGACAGCCGATATCCGGCAGATTTACTGTAACGGCGCTACCTCGCACCGGTTGTATCAGAAATATATTGCGCCGCTAAACGGACGTGATGCGGTGAAGCTTCCGAGCACCAGCCCTGCGAACGCGGCGTGGCAGCTGGATCGGCTGGTCAGGGAGTGGAGACAAATTATAATAAAATAAAAAAGGTATATCTGTCACGATTTTGTAAGTTTATCTGGTCATATGCACGTGTTTTGCCGCCTCGCGTCTGCGCGATTTTTCCAGCCGCATGCGGATGCGTCTGGTCGTTGTCTGCAGAGGCTGGTCAGGAACAAAGTACTGTAGACTGTGCTCATCAAATTTGTATCGCTGATCCATGGTAGCCATGAGGTCTTTGACCTCTATGACATCCCGCAGCTTGGGACTGTTCAGATCATAGATTACGTTGGTGGCAAGATCCAGCACCTGTGGATGGAATTGATCTCCAGGGGTCTCCGAAACGATCATGCCGCGGCGGTTGGAGGAGAGCTCTACACACTGACCAACCGGAAGAATTGAAATGGTGGCAGAGAGTGCACTGACGATGGATGTATCGTAGAGCATGTCCTGTTTTTGCAGATGCCGCAATGCCTGTACAGATGTCTTTGGCTGATAGTTGAGACTCATGGCGGTCATGCGGTCATATTTGTCGGCAACCATCAGGATCTTTGTGTTCAAATGGAAGGACGCTGTGACAAGCTTTGGATCTTCCCTGCGGGAAACCTTTAAAAATTCGCGCAACGTAGTGAATGTGCTTTCGCTCAACCGGAATGGGTTGGTGTCCGGCTTCAGTAGCTGTAAAGCCTTTGTACGGTACTGCTCAATGGATAACAGATCGATGTTTGTCAACTCATCTTCCGGCTTGGACATGATTCCGCGCGGAACGTACAGATAGCCGAAATCAGCCAGAAGCGCTGCGGTGATCAGATCATTCATCGCAGTAGCAGGCAGACTCAGCCGGTGCGCAATCATCGCGGCGAAAATGGATGTGCACACGGCATGCTTATAGTTGTAATCCTCAACACTGCGGATTGTCTGAGAAAATGTCACAGGGTGGTCCAGGGAACCGAACCGTCTGACAATATCGAAGACCAGTGCCGGGAGATCCTCCGGCTCATGCCCCTTACTGATTGCGATCAGACTGTCCCGCAGGCGAAACATGTAGGCGGTCTGAAGCTGTTCAAATTCCTGCTCTTCCGCAGAGGTGGGCGGAAGCGGTTCCGCCGGCTCGAGAATCATCACACCGAGCAGATTGAACTTCTGCACGCTTGCAATAATCTGGTCAGTCAGAACAAGCCCGCGCTCGTAGAGCAGCACACCCTGTTTGTTATATATCTGTTTTGCAAGACGCATGCCTGCACGCAGTTCCTCCGGTTTATAAAACTTCATCATCCCAGACCCCTTCTTTAATACATTTTTTTAATGAATTCAGTATAGCACAAAACCATGAAAAAAACAATGCCACAGCGGCAGCGTATGTGGTACAATGTATATAGATTTATTTTATGAGCAGGAGATAATTATGCGGCGAAGATTACATAAAAGTGTTCTTTTGTGTCTGCTGACCGGGATGCTGGTGTGTGCGGGCATGGTTCCGGTTCTGGCAGAAAAGACGACAGAGCAGAAGCTGTCGGAAACGAATGACACAATTGAAAAATTGCAGGAGAAATCCAAAAAGGCAAAGGCCAGACTGGATGCTGCCAAAAAAGAGCAGGGCGAGATTGGTGATAAGCTGGACAAGCTGAATGAACAGCTGGAGGAGGTTCAACTGGCACTTGAGGATGTTGAGGCACGGATTGCAAAGAAAAATGATCAGATCGCGTCGACCGGAGATGAACTTGCAGCTATGGAGGAAAAACGCGCGCAGCGCTATGAGGCAATGAAGGTGCGTATCCGCTTCATGTACGAGAACTCAGACAGTACGATGTTAGAGTCATTTTTCGGAGCGCATTCCATGAGCGACTTTTTGAACCGCGTGGAATATTTTTCACAGGTGGTCACATATGACAGGGATCAGCTGACGGAATATCAGGAGCTTCTGACCGGATTGGAGGAAGAGCGGGAGTTGTATGAGGGGCAGAAGGAGGAACTGACCGCTCTGCAGCAGGAACAGCAGGAGCAGCTCGACAGACTCTCCGTGCTTGTGAGAGATACCAGAGATGATCTGAAGGTGGCAGGAGCAGCCACGGAGAATGCGAAGAATGCCCTGAGTGATGTTGACGGACAGCTGCAGGCACAGCTGGCGTATGAGGAAATGCTGGAGGCGCAGAAAGCTGCCGAGGATCAGGCGCGCATGGAGGAGATCAGGCGTCAGGAGGAGGCGTTGAAGCAGCAGCGTGCGGAAGAAGAGCGAAGGCGCGCCGAGGAGGAAGAAAGAAGACGCCAGGAAGCTGAGCAGAATGCAGGCGAGACGGATGATGGATCCGAAGAGGAAGATGTGTCTGTGACACCGGCATCTGCGGAAGATTTAGAACTGCTGGCCTGCATTATTCAATGTGAGGCTGAGGGAGAACCGTACGAAGGCAAGCTGGCAGTCGGCAGTGTGGTCTTGAACCGTGTCGCCAGCAACAGTTTCCCGAATACGATTATGGGTGTCATTTATCAGAGCGGGCAGTTTTCGCCGGTGGCAAGCGGACGTATGGCAGCGCGCCTTGCAGCAGGAGCAAACAGTGAGTGCAGGAGGGCGGCGCAAGAGGTGATGAATGGGAACATTACGGTGCCGTATCTGTATTTCCGCAAGGACAACGGAACGATTGACGGATATGTGATTGCGCATCATGTATTTTATTAACAGTTCAGAGCCAAGGCAATTTTCGTGTAAATCACGAGTCAAGCTTGCTTGAACGAGGAGATTTGCGCGGAAATTTCTTTGGCGAGAGCCAAAAATGAGCAAAAGGAAAGCTGCAAAGCAGCGGTTTTGCGAATGGCTCTGAACTGTTAATGACTTTTATTATGATTTTAGTTGCAAATGAGCCTCTTTCATGGTACAATCTACCTACAAGTGGCTCGAAAGAGCATTTTATTTTCACCTAGATTGTTAAAAAATTAACAGTCAATACAAAGAAAAGGAGACGAAACAATGGCAAAAAAAGTAGTAATCGCATCAGCATGCCGTACCGCGATCGGCAAGATGGGTGGCGCATTAAGCAACACTCCCGCAGCAGAGTTAGGTGCAATCGTAATCAAAGAGGCAATCAAGAGAGCAGGCGTGAAGCCTGAACAGGTTGACGAAGTACTTATGGGTTGTGTCATTCAGGCAGCTCAGGGCCAGAACGTAGCACGTCAGGCATCTATCAAAGCAGGCTTACCGATTGAGGTACCCGCAGTTACATTAAACGTTGTATGCGGTTCCGGTCTGAAATGTGTCAACGAAGCAGCAGCACAGATCATCGCAGGTGAGTCTGATATCGTTGTTGCAGGTGGTATGGAGAACATGTCAATGGCTCCCTACGCTATGACCAAGGCTCGTTTCGGATATCGTATGAACAATGCGACGATCATTGATACAATGGTAAATGATGCGTTGACAGACGCTTTCAATCAGTATCACATGATGATCACTGCTGAGAACGTATGTGATAAGTATGGTATCACCCGTGAGGAACTGGATCAGTTCTCTGCAAACAGCCAGCAGAAGTGTGAGGCAGCGATCGCAGCAGGCAAGTTCGATGAGGAGATCGTTCCTGTACCGGTTAAGGTTAAGAAAGAGATCGTTGACTTCGTAAAGGATGAGGGACCTCGTCCCGGAACTACTGCAGAGTCTCTTGCAAACTTAAAGTGCTGCTCAGGAAAGCAGGGCGGACTTGTTACCGCAGGTAATGCTTCCGGTATCAACGATGGTGCAGCAGCAGTCGTTGTTATGAGTGAGGAGAAGGCAAAAGAGTTAGGCATCACTCCTATGGCTACATGGGTAGCAGGCGCACTCGGCGGCGTTGCTCCTGAGATCATGGGTGTAGGTCCTGTCGCTTCTACCAGAAAGGTTCTCGCAAAGACCGGTCTTTCTATCGATGACTTTGATCTGATCGAGGCAAATGAGGCATTCGCAGCTCAGTCTATCGCAGTAGCAAGAGACCTGAATTTCGACATGAGCAAGGTAAACGTAAACGGTGGAGCAATCGCTCTTGGACATCCTGTAGGAGCATCAGGCTGCCGTATCTTAGTAACTCTGTTACATGAGATGAAGAGAAGAGATGCCAAGAGAGGTCTGGCTACCTTATGTATCGGTGGCGGCATGGGATGTTCAACCATCGTAGAGAAGTACGAGGCATAATCAATTAAATACATAAATAAGGAGGATCTATCACAATGAAGGTAGGCGTTATTGGTGCAGGTACCATGGGACAGGGCATTGCAAAGGCATTTGCCCAGGTTGACGGATATGAAGTAGCACTCTGCGATATCAAGCAGGAGTGGGCTGAGGGCGGTAAGGACAAGATCGCCAAAGGGTATGCAAGATTAGTAGAAAAAGGAAAAATGACACAGGAAGCTGTTGACGGCATCCTTGCAAAGATCACTCCCGGTTTAAAGGAGAACTTATGCGCAGACTGCGATCTGATCGTAGAGGCAGCATTTGAGAACATGGAAGTAAAGAAGACCACTTTCGCTGAGCTGGACAAGATCGCTAAGCCTGAGTGCATCTTCGCATCCAACACATCCAGCCTTTCCATCACAGAGATCGGAAACGGCTTAACCCGTCCGATGATCGGTATGCACTTTTTCAATCCCGCAGACCGTATGAAGCTCATCGAGGTGATTGCCGGTGTAAATACACCCGCTGAGACTGTAGATGCAATTAAGAAGATTTCGGAGGAGATCGGTAAGACTCCTGTACAGGTAAATGAGGCGGCAGGTTTTGTTGTAAATCGTATTCTGATCCCGATGATCAACGAGGCGGCTTTCATCAAGATGGAAGGTGTTTCTGATATCGCAGGTATCGATACTGCTATGAAGCTCGGCGCAAATCATCCGATGGGACCCTTAGAGTTAGGTGATTTTATCGGACTGGACATTTGTCTGGCTATCATGGACGTTCTCTACAATGAGACCGGTGACAGCAAGTACCGCGCATGTCCGCTGATCCGTAAGATGGTTCGCGGCGGTAACCTTGGCGCAAAGAGCGGCAGGGGCTTCTATGTATACAACGCTGATCGTACAAAGACCCCCGTTGATGCTATGTAATTATTATTAAAAAAATTCAAAGGAGTGTAAATCATGGACTTTTCTTTAGACAAAAAGCATGAAATGGCACGCTCTTTATTCAAAGAGTTCGCTGAGACAGAAGTAAAGCCCCTTGCACAGGAGACAGACGAGACAGAAGCGTTCCCCGCTGAGAC
>JALELN010000040.1 GCA_022771765.1 Lachnospiraceae bacterium
GAAACATTCCCGCCAGCCGACGAAATAACGTAAAACCATTCGACACACGTGAAAACTTGACATTTTTCGTAAACATGTTATAGTCAGAAATGAACGCTTTTTTTACAAGCAATGATTCTGAAGGAGAAGATATGTTTTCCAACATGGGGGAAGAAGCATTAAAGGCCGTTCAAACGGAGGAGGGCCGAAGTGCTTTTATTACAAAAAATGAAAAATTCATTATCGCCTGCGCGAACCGGTTTACCAGGCGATTTATCACCAAGAGCGATGACGAATGGTCGATTGCGCTGATTGCATTTTCCAATGCCATGGACAGCTATGATGCAGAGAAAGGCAATTTTCAGTCCTACGCCAGACTGCTGATCGAACGCAGACTGACCGACTACATCCGCACGCAGGCACGTTTTTCGGGGGAACAGTCCACCGAACCATATGTTTTTGAAGGAAATGTAGACGAAGATGCTGACAACTCTGCCTACCAGCTCCACATTGTTCGTGCAACAAGCACCAGCGACGAAAATCCGATTCGGGACGAAATTGTAGCACTGAATGAAATTTTAGCCGGCTACAGCATCTCTTTCATGGAGCTGACAAGCTGCTCTCCAAAGGCATCAAAGACCAAGGATGCCTGCTTTCAGGCGGTTTCTTACATAAAAGCAAATCCGGTACTGGTACAAAAAATGCGCGAAACGAAATTGTTTCCAATAAAATTTATTACAGAAAATACCAAAGTACCCCGAAAAATTTTAGAACGCCACCGTAAATATATAATAACAGCAGTGGAGATTCTATGTAATGACTTTCCTCTGCTGCAGGAATATATTAAATAATTCTGGCAAATGCCAGTTAGAAAGGAGAAGGAACGATGAAAGCCGTTATAGTTGATTTAAACGGAAACGATGCAGTTGCGCTTCGTGATGATGGCCGATTTGAAAAGATCAAAAACAAAAATTATTCCATCGGTCAGGAAATCACCCTGCAGGCTCAGACAATCCGTTTCCCCAAACAGGCTGCCATCGCTGCCTCTGTTGCGATCGTTATTGCTGCATGTGGTGGAATGGGCACATACACCTGGAGCAATCCGATCTCCTACGTAAGTCTGGACATTAATCCTTCTATCGCCTACTCACTCAATGAGTTTAACCGCGTCATCACTGTCAGCGGCATGAATGAGGAGGGCTCTGCAGTCGTAGATGCGATTGGTGATTCACTCAAAAATACAGATATCACCACCGCTCTCTCAATCACTGTCGAACAGTTATCCACAGATGCTTATCTGGATTCTGAAAACACCAATTATATGATCATCGGTGTCTATTCCGACAAAGATTCCAAAGCAGATGCCCTGATGTCTACGGTCGATGAGTTTACTGCAAATTCTGCGGAAACATGTTCTATTACTACTGTCAATGTTTCGAAGGAAACAAAGGAAACAGCTGATTCCTATGGTATTACGGGCGGTAAAATGGAGTTGATCAATGAAATTGCAAACGTTGCAGCCGATCCGGAGGAGGTTGATCCTGCTGCTCTGGCAGATTTGACTGTCGCAGAGCTCGAGCAGACCAAAACCGTAGCCGCATCCGGTACTTCCGTAACTGAAGCTGTTGCCGCTGTAATTCCTACCGAAAAAGCGGCAGAAACTTCCGAGGAAACTCCCGCCGCTTCGAATGAGACCACTTCTGACAGCAAACCGTCAAATGATATTGCGGATGAATCGTCCGAAAAAAAGGAAGATTCCAGTGCTGAAAAACCGGTTGACACAAGCAGCCCTGTTGCAGCTTCGGCAGAGCCGTCAGCTCCTGCCGGTGATTCTTCGTCAACTAGCAGTAAATCTAACACAACTACGGCCGTTACCGGAAGCAATACAACTTCCACCGGTACAGCCAGCACAGACAAAAAAGGAGACGGTTCTTCCGATAAGAAAGAAGAAGTGAGCACCTCACCCACCAAGCCGGAGTCGACATCCCCTGCGAAAAAGGATGACTCAGATTCCTCTGATAAGAAAGATAATGCTTCCTCAGACAAAAAGGGTTCTGCCGCTTCAGACAAGAATGGCAGCTCTTCTGATAAGCAGGACAGCTCTTCCTCCGGGAAGCACGAGGACGTAACTGAAGACAGCAGTCAGCAGACCAACAGCAATCTCGATCCGGTGATTCCTGATGAATCCGAAGCGGAATCCGGAACAGAGCCTGATGTAGAGATTCCTGTTTCAGGCGATAACATCATTGCATGCAGCATAACTGTTTAAGCTATTTCCCACATAAGTGACAGAATTTCCTATGCTGTCAAAAAGAGA
>JALELN010000080.1 GCA_022771765.1 Lachnospiraceae bacterium
GAAATCAGAAATAAATATCAGGATATGATCTTTTTGTCTTTTCCGGGGGATGAAAAAGCATCCGGAGGCTGCATTGCAGCTGGCAGAGGCTTCTTTCATATCAATTCCCATGGCGGGGCAGAGCCATGTCCGTTTTCACCATATTCGGATGTGAATGTGAGAGATACGTCTCTGTGGGAAGCATTGCACTCCGGGCTGTTTACAAAATTACAGAACAGCGGCACATTGACCGAGGATCATGCCGGTGGCTGTGTACTATTCGAGAATCGGGACGAGGTGGAGCGTTATCTTATTTTTCTAAAGAATCAATCAAAGCAGTGAGCGAAAGGTTGAAACGACGATGGCTCGATGCCGAAAAAAGTTGCGGGAGAAACTGTACCGGAGCAATGCAAGGTAATGAAGAACAAAAACAACTTGCATAACCGGTCTGTCCGTGTTACACTCAGACCAAAGCATAAGAATCTAACACATATATTGCAGAGATTGCAGCTATTACATATAATGAATGATAATGATTGCAAAACTTCTGCTTCTTTCAACAGGATACTTTCATCGGTATCGTCTTAATGTCATAGAATCATGCTTTTAATTTCCAATATAAAAAATTAATAAGCAGGATCAGGATGACAGAGAGAGAATCTATATTTGGGTGCTAAAGTTTCCAGGTTCTGCGGAACAGGAGGTAGGATGGAAATTATTTCACCAAAGATGGATTTTGCATTTCGGGAGCTTATGGAGGACGATGAGGTAAGGCGTTACTTTATCTGCGATGCGCTGAACATGTCGGTGGAGCAGGTCAAAGAAACAAGGCTCGGAAATTCCTTTTTAAGGAGACGGCGTCAGAAGATGAAGCAGGGGATTCTCGATGTGAAAGTGTTGCTGCAAGACGGTACGAGGATCAACCTGGAGATGCAGTTGAGGCGGCAAAAGTTCTGGGAGAAACGTTCCCTGTATTATCTTGCGAAAATGTACGCGGATATTCTGTTTATGGGGGAGCATTTTGACCGTTTGAGAAGGTGTGTTGCGATCAGTATTCTTGATTTTAACCTGACGGAGGATGACCGGTATCATTCAGTATATCGCATGCGGGACGAGATGGGAAAGGACTACTCGGATCTGCTGGAACTGCATATCATAGAGTTACGAAAAAAGCTGACTGGAAACAGTAGATTGGATGACTGGATCCGGTTGTTTAATGCGGAAACGGAGGAGGATTTGCATATGATCAAGACAAAGAACGCAGGGGTTCAGAGAGCAAAATATGTGATACAGGAGATGAGCCTGGCGGAAGCAATGCGGGATGCGTTAGAGTCGTACCGTAAGAGAAAGATGGACAGGAAGTCTGAGGATGCATATGTGTACGATCAGGGAAAAGAAGCCGGAGAGCAGATTGGAATGGAGCGAGGAATAGAGCAAGGAAAACAGGAGGTATTACTTGATCTCGTTCAGAAAGGGAAATTGGATGTGGAAACAGCGGCAGAAACCTGTGGAATCACACCAAAGGAATTTCAGGAGAAGATGACAGAAATCACAGATAAGGTATAAACTTTTTGGCCTCTTACATCGATTTGTTGATGAAGAGGCTTTTTTCAAATACTGGCCGGATAAAGAAATCGAGCAAAAACTGAAAGGATAATACATAAAAGCCTATAAAATCAGCGATGCAACCTGTAGTTTACATTTAGAACTTCGCAGTTGATTGTTTTTCAGACAGTAAACTGATATGATCGACACGAATAAAAAGTTCGGATTGGAGGACGCACTATGACATTAGGCGAAAAATTATCAAAGCTACGAAAAGAAAACAATTACACACAGGAGCAGTTAGCGGACGTTCTTGGAGTATCCAGACAGGCGATCAGCAAATGGGAAAGCAATATTACATATCCCGAAACCGATAAGCTGATACGGATCAGTGAACTGTTTCACTGCTCGCTGGATTATCTGCTCAAAGAGACAGAAGAAATATACAACAAAAATCAGTATAATGAGGCAGGCATATTATCACTGGGATTGCTTTCTCTTGGACTGCTTTCCTTCGGATTGTTTGCACTTGGTATTCTGTCCGCGGGCAGTATTTCCCTTGGCGTATTTTCCGCCGGATCAATCAGCTTAGGTATCATTTCTCTCGGTGCAATCGCAATCGGCGATTTTTCTGTCGGCGCTTTAGCTGTCGGAAAATACTTTGCCCTTGGTGACAATGCAAGAGCAATGATTGCTTTGGGAGATTCGGAAGCTGCCGGCAATGTCTTTCAGAAAATCGGTGTATTTTCCGCACAGGACATTGTTGCTGTAAAGCAGTTGCTCGATACGATTGTTCCGACTTACCTCTCATGGGCAAAGGAGATAATCAAACTGTTTTTATAAGGATTCCACGCATATTCACGGAGCGGGAGCGTGTCTTACATGGAAACATGCCCGAGGGCACGGTATCATCAAGTATATTGCGAGCTCCTCGTTACAGTTTTGAAAATTCAGTTTTCGATTTTCTGTGGGTTTACGCTTGACAGTCTGCGAAGATGGGACTAAACTGTTTGAAAAAGATGTTTTATACTAATAAATAAAGAAAAGAGGAATCAGACTATGGAAAAGAAAAACATCGACTGGTCAAACCTAGGCTTCGCTTATCAGGTAACAGATAAGCGGTTTGTCTCAAATTATAAAAATGGAGCATGGGATGAGGGCGTCATGACAGAGGATGCGACCATCACCCTGACCGAGTGCGCGGGCGTGTTACAGTATGCGCAGACCTGTTTTGAGGGATTAAAGGCATATACGACAGAAGATGGAAGAACCGTTTGCTTCCGCCCTGACTTAAACGCAAGCCGTATGAAGGACTCCTGCGAGCGTCTCGAGATGCCCGTATTTCCGGAGGATAAATTTGTGGAGGCAGTAAAGGCAGTTGTACGCGCCAATGAGGCGTATGTACCTCCGTATGGTTCAGGTGCAACACTTTACATCCGTCCCTACATGTTCGGAAGCTCTGCAGTCATTGGTGTAAAGCCCGCAGAGGAGTATCAGTTCCGTATTTTCTGTACACCGGTAGGCCCTTACTTCAAGGGTGGCGCTAAGCCGATTACGATTCGTGTCTGCGACTATGACCGCGCAGCACCCCACGGAACCGGACATATTAAGGCAGGATTGAACTATGCAATGAGCCTGTATCAGATCGTGGATGCACACGAGCAGGGCTTTGATGAGAATATGTATCTTGACGCAGCGACCAGAACCTATGTTGAGGAGACCGGCGGCGCAAACTTCATCTTCATCACGAAGGATGGCACACTGGTAACACCGAAGTCTGACAGTATTTTACCTTCAATCACACGCCGTTCATTGATGGTAGTTGCAGAGAAGTACTTAGGCATGAAGGTAGAGCATCGTCCGGTTCGCTTTGACGAGATCAAGGACTTTGCGGAATGCGGACTGTGCGGAACCGCAGCGGTTATCTCTCCGGTCGGCAAGATCAACGATCACGGCAAGGAGATCTGCTTCCCCAGCGGTATGGACGAGATGGGACCTGTTACAAAGAAGCTGTATGACACTCTGACCGGTATCCAGATGGGACGTATCGAAGCGCCGGAGGGATGGATCGTAGAAATCTAAAAAATTCAGAGCGAAGCAGTGATTTTGCGAATGGCTCTGAATGATAAAAAGGAATATACATATGGCGAAAAAGAAGAAAGATTCAATCGAATATCGCTATTACGAGATAGGTCAGGACGAGTATGTCCTGGCCTTATTTGGTGAGAGCTGGATACGTGATTACGGACGGGATGTGGATGGATTTCATTTTCACAATCTCATGGAGATCGGCGTGTGTCATGAAGGGCATGGTGAGATGGGTTATGAGGAAGGAAAAAAACCGTATCATCCCGGAACGATCACGGTGATTCCACACAATGTGCCACATGTTACGATCAGTGAAGAGGGAAAAAAGAGCTTCTGGGAATACCTGTTTTTAGATCCGGCACAGCTGGTGCGGGAGGTGTACCCGGATGATGAGGTATTTCAAAGACAAGTGCTTACGCAGCTGAACAAGACACATCTGACATTTACCAAGGACAGCTGCCGGCAGCTCTATCAGATGATAGATCTTCTGATCTATGAGATGGCCCATAAGGAAAAGCACTATAAACGTGTGACCAAGGGATTGTCGGAGGCGCTGCTCATGGAGCTGTACCGTCTGTGTATGCAGGAAAAGAGCGAACAGAGCCTGTGGGTGGTCTCCAGAAGCAGTCTTGTACTGATCAATGACGCGTTGGATTATATTAACAAAAATTATATGGATTCGGGGCTTCGGGTCGAAATGCTGGCAGAACGGTGCGGATTGTCCGAAACGCATTTTCGGCGTGTGTTTAAGGAACAGACGAATATGGCACCCAGTGAATATGTGAATCTGGTACGCATTCAGCGGGCTTGTGAGCTGATGCGCAAGAGTAATATGGCGATGGATGAGGTCAGTAGTAGTGTGGGATTTGAGTCAACAACTTCCTTTACACGCAATTTTAAAAAATTGTTGGACATTACTCCTTATCAGTGGAAAAAACACCCGGAAAACTATGAGGGAAAAATATTAGAATACAACGTTTCGGTTTTGAAAGGATGGTAGCCCCTGAAACTTTTTCCACGATGATTCGACATTTTGTTCATGATTTATTCATAAAGTTTACAGAATGTAAATATATAGATTGTACAAATCTGCTTTCTGGTTTTTGTGAAAAGTGCTAAAACGAACATTTTTGATGATTGAATTTGCATGTTTTTTGAGAGGAATCAAAGGCACAAAGTATACTCCCTTTGCTACAATAAATGTAACAAAAAAAGCGGAACGAACCGCCAATTATTTAGGGAGGATAACCAAATGAAAAAGAGATTTTTAGCAACTTTACTGGTAGCTGCAATGACCATCACTTTCATGAATGCATGGAACAACTATCTGTGGCCGACGGTTATCATTTTCTTCTGCTTACAGAAGAGTTTTGCAGAGGGTATTACCGGTGCGGTAAAATAAAAACTGCTTTTTTGGCGGGAGAGGAATTCCCTTTCCCGCCTTTTTTTACAAGATTATGAATCAATCATAGGAGAATACAGATATGATTACATTGGACATGAATCTATTAAAAGATCCCACTATCTATGAGCAGAACCGCCTGCCGCATCACGCTGATTTTGTGGCTTACGCCTCTGCGGAAGAAGTAGCGAATAAGGAGAGCTCCCTTCGCATGCCGTTAAACGGCATTTGGAAGTTTGCGTATGCGGTAAATCCGGAGAGTGCATTGCCGGGTTTTGAGCGGATGGATGTGAATTGTCATAACTGGTCTGAAATCCGCGTTCCTGCTCACATTCAGATGGAGGGTTATGGTGTTCCGCAGTACGCGAATGTGCAGTATCCATGGGAGGGCTGGCAGGAGCTGAAGGCTGGCGAACTGCCGGAGGATTTTAATCCGGTGGCAAGCTATGTGAAATATTTTGAACTTCCCGAAGACTGGAAGGGAGAAAAGGTCTGCATTTCTTTCCAGGGTGTGGAGAGCGCATTTGCGCTCTGGCTGAACGGAACATATGTGGGTTATGCAGAGGACAGCTTTGACCCGTCCGAATTTGATCTGACACCGTACCTGATTGACGGAGAGAATAAGCTGGCGGTTCAGGTATTTAAATGGTGCTCCGGCAGCTGGTGTGAGGATCAGGATTTCTTCCGCTTTTCAGGAATTTACCGGGATGTGTATCTCTACCGTGTACCCCGTGCAGGTATTTCTGATTTTAAAGTGGAGACAGCGATCGATGACAGCTACACCAAAGGTGTGCTGACCGTAACCGTGAAGGGTGCAGGAGAGGGAACGGTGACTGCCCGTTTACAGGGCTTCGGTCTGGATCTGGAGCAGAAAGACGTTCTGGGAAGTGAAGTGAAACTCACATTTCCGGAGCGGGAGGTGGCGCTGTGGAGTGCCGAGGTGCCCAATCTTTATACATTGACATTGACTGTTTCGGACAGAAGTGGTGAAGTGACAGAAGTGGTTCGGGAAAAGATCGGTTTCCGCCGTTTTGAGATGATAGATCATGTTATGTGTATCAATGGAAAGCGCATTGTATTCAAGGGTGTCAATCGTCATGAGTTTTCCGCCACGAAGGGGCGTGCCATCGGCTATGAGGAAGCGCTCACGGATGTACTTACAATGAAGCAGAACAATATCAATGCGATCCGTACCTGTCACTATCCGGACGGAGAGGCATTGTACCGCCTGTGTGATGAGTACGGACTGTACATGATCGCAGAGACAAATTTGGAGTCACATGGAACCTGGGATGAGATTGCCCGCGGTGTGAAGTCTGTAGAAGAGGCAGTGCCGGGTGACGATCCGGTGTGGGAGCCGGTGCTCCTTGACCGTGTGCATGCCAACTATGAGCGGAATAAAAATCATCCGGCAGTGCTGATCTGGTCTTGTGGAAATGAATCCTTCGGCGGCAGCGTGATTCATCACATGTCAGAGGAATTTCGAAAACTGGATCCCGCCAGACTGGTACATTATGAAGGAGTTTTTCAGGATCGGCGTTATAATGACACCAGCGATATGGAATCGGAAATGTATACGAGTGCAGAAGGCATAGAGGCGTTTTTAAAGAAGGATCGCAGCAAGCCGTTTATCATGTGCGAGTATGCGCACGCCATGGGAAATTCCTGTGGTGCCATGCATAAGTACACGGATCTCTCAGACCGTGAGCCCTTGTATCAGGGTGGTTTTATCTGGGATTATATCGATCAGGCGATGGATAAGAAGGATCGTTACGGAAAGGTCTTCCAGGCCTATGGCGGTGATTTTGGTGACCGTCCGTCAGATTATAACTTCAGTGGAAACGGCATTGCCTACGGTGACCGGACAGCGTCTCCCAAGATGCAGGAGGTAAAATTTAATTACCAGAATATCAGCGTGGATATAAAGCCGGGGACGATGGTGATTAAAAATAAAAATCTGTTTGTGAATACAGATGCCTATGATTGTGTGATCCGCCTTGCAAGAGACGGATATCCGGTCTGTCAAAGAACAGAAAGCTACGCAGTCGCACCGTTAAGTGAGGGGACATTTGAACTTCCGACAGCGCTTTCGTCAGAACCGGGAGAGTACACCATTACCGTCTCTTTCGTACTGAAAGAAGATACGAAGTGGGCAAAAAAAGGACATGAGATCGCATTCGGTCAGAGCGTATACTGGGTGGATGGCAGGGAGGAATGCCATGCAGGAAAGATGCGTGTCATTCACAGCAATTTTGACATTGGCGTGATCGGAGATGATTTCCGTGTACTGTTTTCCCGTCTGGAGGGCGGACTGGTGTCTTACCAGTACGGCGGCAAGGAATATATTGAGACGATTCCAAGACCCAATTTCTGGCGTGCGCCCACTGATAATGACAGAGGAAATCTCATGCCTTACCGATATGCGCAGTGGAAGACCGCGAGCATGTATCTGACCCACAAGCATATGAATGCAGTGGGCAATACCGGTTTTGATCTGGAGGAGACAGGGGATTCTGTCAGCGTGACATTTCATTATGATCTGCCGACGACACCGGCTGCAAAATGTGCGTTAAAGCATACGGTATTCGGTGACGGAACGGTGCGCACGACGCTTACCTATGACCCGGTGGCAGAGCTTGGTGATATGCCGGAGTTTGGCGTGATGTTCAAGATCAACGCCGATTATGAAAATCTGGAGTGGTACGGCAACGGACCGGAAGAAACCTATGCGGATCGCAAGCATGGTGCAAAGCTCGGCATTTATAAAAACAAAGTAGCTGACAACATGGCGGCTTATCTCGTTCCTCAGGAATGCGGGAACAAGACGGAGGTGCGCTGGGCAAAGGTGACGGACAATCGGGGAAGAGGACTGCTTTTTGGAGGAGACCGGATGAATTTCTCCGCATTGCCTTATACACCGCATGAGCTGGAAAACGCGGCACATCCTTTTGAATTGCCTCCGGTACATTATACGGTTATCCGTGCCTCAGCCGCGCAGATGGGAGTTGGCGGTGATGACAGCTGGGGTGCACAGACGCATCCGGAATATCTGCTGGATGTGAGCGGAAAGATGGAGTTCAGCTTTGACATGAAAGGTATTTGACAGAAAATTTTATAAACTTTACATTTTCACTGTAATGGAGTAAACTAAAAGGCGAATTCACGTTTGTGGATTCGCCTTTGCTATATGAATATAATTTTTAACAAGGGAGGACAACATAGATGTTATCACAAAATATTCAGACTGCTTTAAAGGGCAATTCGGTTATCCGTGCCATGTTCAATGAGGGTAAGGAGATGGCGGAAAAAATCGGTGCCGAGAATGTATATGATTTTTCGCTGGGCAATCCGGCGACACCGGCTCCTGCCAGTGTGAATCAGGCGATCAAGGACGCTGTGGATGAACTGGATTCCATGGAACTCCACGGCTATATGGCAAATGCAGGTTATCCGGATGTGCGCGCGGCAGTTGCGGAAAATTTGAACAAGCGCTTCGGCACGGATTTTGATTTTCACAATATCATCATGACGGTCGGTGCTGCCGGCGGTCTGAATATTGTTTTGAAGGCATTTCTCGATCCCGGTGATGAGGTGATCGCATTTGCGCCTTACTTTGGTGAGTACCGTGGTTATGCGGCAAACTTTGGCGGAAAGATCGTGGAGGTTGCTCCTAATCTGGAAAATTTCCAGCCGGATCTCGTTGATTTTGAGAAGAAGATCACGGACAAGACAAAGGCTGTGATCATTAATACGCCGAATAATCCCACCGGAGTGATCTACAGTGATGAGACGATGACAAAGCTTGGTGAGATCCTTTCGAAAAAGGAGAAAGAGTACAATCATGAGATCTATCTGATCTCCGATGAACCCTATCGTGAGCTGGTTTATGATGGAGAACCGGTACGCTTCCTGACAAAGTTCTATCACAACACCATCGTCGGCTATTCCTTCAGCAAATCGCTGTCTCTGCCCGGAGAGCGTATCGGCTACGTGGTTGTGCCCAACGAGGTAACCGACGCAGAGAAGGTACAGACCGGTATTGAGATCGCCAACCGACAGCTCGGTTTTGTGAATGCGCCGTCACTGATCCAGAAGGCGGTGGCAAAATGTCTGGATGAACAGACGGATGTGGCATACTATGACAAGAACCGTGAGCTGCTTTATGGTGAGCTGACACGTATGGGCTTTACATGTATTAAGCCGCAGGGCGCGTTTTATCTGTGGGTGAAATCTCCTGTGGAGGACGAGGAGCAGTTTGTACAGGCGGCAAAGAAGTATCACATTCTGTTTGTCAAGGGTTCTGCATTTGCATGCCCCGGCTATGTGCGCATCGCCTACTGTACGTCTTACGAGCGCATTGAAAAATCATTGCCTGCATTTGAGAAGCTGGCTGTTGATATGGGAGTATCCCGTTAAGCGGTGTGGCAGTTTATGATAAACAGGAGTAAAAATAATGAATAACTGGGAAAATAATGTGCGAAAGGTCGTGCCCTATACACCCGGCGAGCAGCCGAACTCCCCGGGCATGATCAAGTTAAATACAAATGAGAATCCGTATCCGCCTTCGCCGAAGGTATTGCAGGCGATTCGGGATTTTGATACGGACAAGCTGCGGCTGTATCCGGATCCGACGGCAGGTGTGCTGGTCAATGGGCTGGCAGAGCGCTATCAGGTGAAGCCCTCTCAGGTATTTGTGGGTGTGGGCAGCGATGATGTGCTGGCAATGTGTTTTCTGACATTTTTTAATTCCGGGAAGCCGATTCT
>JALELN010000081.1 GCA_022771765.1 Lachnospiraceae bacterium
TTGATGATCTTGTTGATCGTCGGAAGATCTGTCTTTTTTGCTTTTTTCACGATCTCATTGATGACTTCACGCTGACGCTCCGCTCTTGCGAAATCGCTGCCTGCGGTGGAACGGATCCGGGCGTAGGCGGTGGCCTGCGTACCGTTTAAGGTCTGCAGTCCGGTGGACTGTACATACACAGGTGTATCTCCGGTAGCGCGCGCGGTGGTGTCAATGTGATGGTTGATATATTTCAGCTCTGCGGAGTCTACTTCTATGTCCACGCCGCCCAGCATGTTGACGACGTCCGTGACCACCTTAAAGTCGACGGTGATAAAATGTTCGATATCCAGATCCAGGCTGGCATTCAGCATGCGGATCGACTGTTCCGCGCCACCCAGCGCAAACGCGCGGTTTGCCTTATGGAAATTGGGTGAATTTTCTGTCTGGATATCGGTATCCAAAAACGTATCGCGGTAAACGGATACGAGCTTTACTTCTTTGGTATCGTTATTGATGCTGGCAATCATGATCACATCGGAATTGCCGGAGTCCGCGTGTCCGTTAAAGTAATTGTCCACGCCAAACAGCGCCACGTCCTCGTAGCCTTTCATGATCTGGATCGTCTCATCCCCCAGCTCATCCTCGTTGATATTCAGATCACCGGCGCTCAGATCCGCGCCGGGATCGTCTTTTTGTATTTTATTCAATGCCTGCCAGACATATAACGCCGCCAGCACAATCAATAATACGATGACCTCTATAATAAGCAGAATTACTTTGCGTTTTTTTCTCTTTTTCTTCAAAAGGCGTTTTTGTTCCTTTGGACTCAGTGCCTTCTCCTGTTGTCTCTTACTCATAATGGCATGGCTCCTTTTTATCTGATAACGGTAACTCCCCTATATGTCATGATAAACTAAACAGTACAAGTTTAGACTAATTTCTTTCTTCTGTCAATTAGAAGTTTTATGTATGTATTGCCAGCTCTGCGCGTAATCTGCGCGCTCCTGTTCGCTCATGGCCGCGTATTTTTCGTATTCCAGTTTTGTCAATACCATCTCGTGGTTTCCGCACTTGTGACATTCCACGTCCTTCCGACGTGATACCGTGCGAAGCCAGCCGCAGGATGGGCAGATGTATACCTTTAACATGCGTGTACCTTCCCTATTTCTTTTGTTCCGGTCCGGATTGGTTTCCGTAATATTTTTGAATTCCGTTGACGGCATAGCTGTACAGATAGCGGATGCTTTTCAGCCTGCCAAAGCCCATATAGCGGTATACGCCGTACTGCATGGCCGCGGATTTGAGCTTATTTCTGGATTTGCCACCCTCGGAGAGCCGGCAGTGCAGATACGGCTCGTTGATGCCGACTGCCGCTCCGTATTTTTTCAGAACCTGAAGCCAGAGGATGTAGTCTTCATGGAGTTCTGCGTGTGTCATGTAAAATTCCCGGGCAATCCGCGTGGGCATCACTACCGATCCGCAGGGGATCGTGTTGGTGTGCAGCAGGTCGTCATAGGTGATATGCTCCGGTACGCCGATCGTTCGTCCGGTGGGTGTGCCATCCGGTTCATGAAGTATCCGGGCGGTGCAGCAGAGCGGTGCGCCCGTCTCTTCCAACAGACGGATCTGTGCGCCCAGCTTGTCCGGCTCCCACCAGTCATCCGCATCCAGAAATGCCGTGTAGCGCCCCCGCGCCATGCGGATCCCGCGGTTGCGCGTGTCTGCCACGCCAAGGTTGTGGTCATTTTTCATATATCTGACCGCCGGATCATCCGCGAATCGCTGCATGACCGCGTCCGTGTCATCCGTGCTGCAGTCGTTGATGACGAGGACCTCGATCTCTTCCTGCGCGATGTCCTCCTGCTCCAGCGCGGAGTAAACCGCGTTCGCAATGTATTTGCCTGCGTTGTATGCCGGTATGATAACTGAGATGAGCATGGCTGTTCCCCCTATTTGAGTGCCGTCTTCTGTCTGCCGCCGACTCCCTCTGATTTTTCTTTCTGAAACAGAATCTTGACTGTCAGAAAGCACAGCTTGATATCCAGCCACAGGGAATAGTTTTCGATATAGGTCAGATCCAGCTTGAGCTTGTCATAGGGCACGGTGTTGTACTGTCCGTACACCTGCGCGTAGCCGGTCAGCCCCGCCTTCATCTTCAGCCGGAATTTGAATTCCGGTATGCTTTCCTCGTACTGGTCAAAGATCTCCCGGCGTTCCGGTCTGGGGCCGACAATGGACATGTCGCCCTTTAAGATATTGAACAGCTGGGGCAGCTCGTCAAAGTGCGTGCGGCGCAGTACCCGTCCTACAGGGGTGATGCGGTCGTCATCCACACTGGCAAGGCGCGCGCCGTTTTCTTCGGATTCCACGATCATGCTGCGGAATTTCAGAATCTGAAAGGGTCTCGCGTCCTTGGTGATGCGCTCCTGCTTATAGAATACCGGGCCGCGGTCGTATGCCTTGATGGCAATCACAATCACCAGCATGATGGGCGATAACAGAATACATGCGACCAGTGAGATCACAATATCCATCAGGCGCTTGAAGAAGCACTCTCCGATGGTCAGCCCGTTGTTGCGGTTCAGCATCAGAATACTGTCAAACAGATCGATGCGGTCGGATCCCTTGATAATAATATCCGATATTTTCGGAATGCTGTAGCAGCGGATCTCATGCCAGTAACAGAATTTCAGGAACTGGTTGCGCTCATGGGAGGGAATATCTCCAATGATGATCGTATCGTACTCTTTGATTTTCTCCAGAATCGCATCCATGCCCGCGTCGATGTGTATCGTCTCGCGGATCTGATAGCGGTCCTGTCTGGAATCCAGCTTGGAGATGAGATGCTTCGGGCTGATGTCTCCGTATATGAGAAGCATCTGGTGCGGCGGATACAGCTTCGCGTAAAAATGTCTGGTCAATAGTGTCCATGCCACGGACAGCACTGCCTCCAGCAGGATCAGATACACGAAATGCTCCAGATGTGTTCCGAAGCGCCACAGACCGATGAGCGACAGCTGCAGGTACGCGACGGCATTCTGAAAGAATATCGCCAGTGCCTGTCCGTACAGTGCATCCATATTGCGCAGATAGCCGACCTTGAATCCACCGAAGATCTTTAAGAATAACACGCAAAACAGCGCGTACAGGGCGATGATTGCCCAGTCTCCGCGTCGATAGTATTTTACAAGCATGATGTTTGCATAGATATTGTACCACTGCCATGCGAACATCGCTGTCTGAGCCGTCACAAACAGTACGCTGGCCCAGAACATGAAAATTCTTTTATACTGATAATGCTTATTGTCCATTACTCCTGCTCCTTTGGTATTCCCCAAAGCTTCCCCACCTCTTGTCCTTCTCCGACAATACCGGCACGCTTCCCTCCGGAATGTGCCAGTCGATGTTTAATTCCGGATCATCCCACCGGATACCGCCCTCGTCGTCCGGATGATAAAAATCCGTACATTTGTACGCGAACTCCGCATAATCCGACAGAACGTAAAATCCGTGCGCAAAGTTTTTCGGTATAAACAGCTGTTTTTTATTCTCTGCCGACAGCACGCTGCCGAACCACTTTCCGTATGTCTTTGAGCCCTCCCGCAGATCTACCGCGACGTCAAATACCTCTCCGCTGACCACGCGGACCAGCTTGTCCTGCGGATATTGTTTCTGAAAGTGAAGCCCCCGGAGCACGCCTCCCACAGACGCGGACTGATTGTCCTGCACAAAAATCTGATCGATGCCCGCCTCCTTGAAATCGTTGTAATTATATGTCTCCATAAAGTAGCCGCGCGCATCGCCGAACACAGCCGGCTCAACGAGCTTTACCCCCTCGATGCCGCACGTTGTCACCTTGATTTTCCCCATTTACAGTCCCTCCGCTATCATCATCAGATACTCGCCGTAGGCTGTCTTTAACAGTGGCTGTGCCAGCTTCACCAGCTGCTGCCGGTCAATAAATCCCTTCTTGTAGGCAATCTCCTCGATACAGGATATGTACAGTCCCTGCCGTTTCTGGAAGGCACACACGAAATCCGCCGCATCCAGCAGCGCGTCATGCGTCCCGGTGTCCAGCCACGCAAAGCCACGGCCCAGTTTCTCTACGTACAGGTCTCCTCTGGTGAGATAGGCATTATTCACAGCCGTGATCTCCAGCTCCCCTCTGGCAGACGGCTGAATGTCTCTCGCGATGGAGACTACATCGTTATCATAAAAGTAAAGACCCGGCACTGCATAGTTGGATCTGGGCTGCTGCGGTTTTTCCTCGATGGACACCGCCCTGCCCTGTTCGTCAAATTCCACGACACCGTAAGCGCGGGGATCGCGCACATAGTAGCCAAATATCGTCGCCCCGGGTTCGCTTTCCGTACGTGCGGCGGCCTGCATCAGCACACGTGAAAAGCTCTGTCCGTAGAATATATTGTCTCCCAGCACCAGCGCCACACTGTCATTTCCAATGAAGTCCGCGCCGATGAGAAAGGCATCCGCCAGTCCTCTGGGTGTCTCCTGCACCGCATAGGAAAAGCTCATCCCCAGTTGTTCTCCTGTGCCAAACAGTTCCTCAAAGACCGGCAGATCTCTCGGTGTGGAAATAATCAGAACTTCCCGGATGCCGGCCAGCATCAGCGTGGACAGCGGATAGTATATCATCGGCTTGTCGTATACCGGCATGATCTGTTTGGAAATCGCTTTTGTCAGCGGATACAGCCTTGTGCCGGAGCCGCCTGCTAAAATAATACCTTTCATTCTGTATACATTTCCTTATAATAATTTTGATAGTCACCGCTGGTGACATTTTTCATCCAGTCCTCATGGTCAAAGTACCACTCGATCGTCTTTCGGATGCCTTCTTCAAACATGGTTTCCGGCTCCCAGCCGATCTCCGCGCGGATCTTGTCCGGTGCGATGGCGTAGCGTCTGTCATGCCCCTTGCGATCTGCCACGTAGGTGATCAGCTGCTCCCCGATCTGCGCTTTTCTCGGATCGTCATCGGGCAGTTTTTCTTTTAGTACATCTAATATAATATGGATGATCTCGATATTCTGCTTTTCGTTATGTCCGCCTACATTGTAGGTCTCACCGATCCTGCCCTGTTCCTGTACCATATCGATGGCTTTTGCGTGATCCATAACATACAGCCAGTCCCGCACGTTTTTGCCGTCTCCGTAGACCGGCAGTTTGCGGCCGCTTAACGCATTGTTGATGATGAGCGGTATGAGTTTTTCCGGGAACTGATAGGGTCCGTAATTGTTGGAGCAATTGGTGATGTTTGCCGGAAAATGGTAGGTGTCCACATAGGATTTCACCAGCATGTCCGAGGATGCCTTGCTGGCGGAGTAGGGGCTGTGGGGCGCATAGGGCGTCGTCTCGTAAAAGTAGCCTCCGTCGTCCGGCAGTGAGCCGTACACCTCGTCCGTGGATACGTGTAAGAACCGCTTGTCTTTCGGATAGCTTCCGTCCGGCTGTTCCCATGCGCCCCTGGCACAGTTTAGCATGACGGCTGTCCCCAGCACGTTGGTGCGCACAAATACTTCCGGGTCTTTGATGCTGCGGTCCACATGGGTCTCTGCCGCGAAGTGTACCACGCGGTCGATGTCGTTTTCCGCGAAAATCCTGCTGATCGCTTCGCGATCTGTGATGTCTGCCTTTATGAACTGATAGTTCGGCAGGTGTTCGATGTCTGCCAGGTTTTCCAGGTTGCCGGCGTAGGTGAGGGCATCCACGTTGATGATGCGGATGGTGTCGCCGTACTTGTCCAGCATATAATGTATATAGTTGGAACCGATGAAGCCGGCTCCACCTGTGACTAAATATGTTCGCATTGTTTTCTCCTTATCGTATCATCCGTGCACGGATGGTCAACCACTCGGCAAGACATTATCCGGCAGTCTATTATGCTTTCCGGGTAAATCACACAACCCACAGCTGTCAAGCGTGAAAATGAAACACCGTTTTTGCTCGATTCCCCTACCCTCGTCGCGGCATGTCAAAATATACATCTGTGGTAATTGCAACTGCCTTGCTCGGTCGGGCAAAATCGCAAAAGCCGGTGTTCATTTTCTACGTTGCAGCTGCTATACGTTATCTCCATGTGTACCCGTCGCATAAACGACCTGCGGGATAACGCCTCGCCGAGGATTCCATCCGCTAGTTTCCCTTTGCAGTAGCTGTTTGTGGCAAAGCGATACGTTTTCTGCCACGGTGGCTAGCTATGCAGTAGTGCGCAGGTGCATGCCTGTGGTAGCGGGTGCATATACCTCTATCCGAGATACGCCCGGAGCGCGTCCTTCCAGTCTGCCATGCGCGCATCTGTGGTCAGTCGCAGCATGTAGTTGTCCAGCACGGAATATGCCGGGCGCTTTGTGGTTGATCCGTATTCCTCTGTCGTGACTCTTGTGACCTTTGTCGTCTTGCCGGCGAGGCGGAAGATCTCTTCCGCGAAATCCGCCCAGGAACAGCTGCCCTCGCATGTCGCGTGGAACAGGCCGTAATTTTCCGTTGGTTCTAAACGGTGCATGACCTTTGCCAGCTCCGCCGCGCTGGTGGGACTGCCAAACTGATCGCAGACGACGCGCACCTCGTCGTGGCTCTCTGCCAGACGAAGCATGGTTTTCGCGAAGTTGTTCCCTTCGCCGTAGAGCCATGCGGTGCGCAGGATGAAATACCGTTCGGCAAACTGCTGTACAAAACGCTCACCCTCCAGCTTGGTCTTTCCGTAGGCGCTCACGGGATGTACCTCGTCAAACTCCGTATACGGCTCATGGGCATTTCCTTCAAATACATAATCCGTGGAGATGTGCATCAGCTTTGCGCCGGTCTCCCGGGCCGCGATCGCCAGATTGCGCGGACCGATGGCATTGATCCGGTAAGCCAGATCCCACTCGTTCTCGCAGGCATCCACCGCCGTGTAGGCCGCACAGTTCATGATCACATCCGGCTGCAGGTCACGCACATACCGCATCACCTGCTCATTGTCCGAGATATCGAGATCTCCCACATCCGTACAGATGAGCATTGCCCCGTCATTTTCGTATTCTTTTTGTATCTCTCTGCCGAGCTGTCCGTTGCAGCCGGTCACTAATATCTTTTTCATTTCGTTATTCACACTCATCTATTCGCCCAGACCGTTCTCGACAGCAGAGACGACTGCTTCCAGCGCCTCCGCCTCATCCTCACCTTCGCAGGTAAATTCCAGCTCTGTCCCGCATTTGATGCAGGCGCCCAGCACGCTGAGCACACTCTTTGCGTTCGCCTCATTGTCTCCATAGCGGAAATAGACTTTGCTCTTGTATTTGACTGCCTCGTTACATAAAATGCCTGCCGGACGCAGATGCAGTCCGGTCGGATTTTTTACCACCACTTTTTTACTAACCATAAAAGCCCTCCAAATATAACCCCTCTGCTGCCTTCTCTACAGCATCGTATTTGTAATCAGATCTGCCAGCTCGTGGGCATCTTTCTCTATCTGCGCCTGATCCTTCCCCTCGATCATGACACGAACCAGCGGCTCTGTACCGGACGGGCGGATGAGCACCCTGCCCTGTCCGTTGAATTTCTTTTCCAGCGCTTCGATCGCCTCCGCGATCTCCGTATACTCCATAAACTGATCTTTCTTGTGATTCGGCACCTTTGCGTTGACAAGCGCCTGCGGATATACTTCCATGACGGATGCCAGCTGTGACAGCGGCTTTTTCGTCTCCACCATGACTTCTAATAGATGCAGTGCCGACAGCAGACCGTCTCCGGTGGTATTGTCATCCAGAAAAATGATATGTCCGCTCTGCTCACCGCCGATATTGTAGCCGTTTTCCAGCATATTTTCCAGCACATAGCGGTCTCCGACCTTCGTCTTTTCCGCATGGATTCCGCATTTGTCACACATGACGAAAAATCCCAGATTGGACATTACAGTGACGACGATCGTATCCTTTTTCAGCGTGCCTTTTTCTTTCATGTGGTTTCCACAGATCGCCAGCAGCTTATCGCCGTCCACGATGGCACCGTGCTCATCCACCGCCAGCAGACGGTCCGCGTCGCCGTCAAAGGCCAGCCCCACATCAGCTTTTTCATAGACCACCCGCGCCTGCAGCTCATCCATGTGGGTGGAGCCGCAGTTGGAATTGATGTTTGTTCCGTCCGGATCCACATGCAGCGGTATGAGTTCTGCTCCCAGCTGCTCCAATGTCTGTACCGAGGTCTGATAAGATGCTCCCTCCGCGCAGTCGATCACGATACGCATTCCTGAAAGGTCTACCGGAACACATTGCTTCATGAACCGGATATACTCATCCTGAAGATCGAAACGGTACTCTACTCTGCCGATGCCGGAACCGGTCGGCAGGGATACTCCCGCCATGTTGCTATTGATCAGCTCCTCGATCTCATCCTCCAGCTCATCCGAGAGCTTGTAGCCTTCTCCGTTAAAGAACTTGATCCCGTTGAATTCCATCGGATTGTGAGATGCCGAGATCACGACTCCCGCGTCTACCTTATGCTTGCGCGTCAGATATGCGACTGCCGGTGTGGGTAGCACACCTACATGGATGGCATCCGCTCCTACGGAGCACACTCCCGCCACCAGCGCATTTGCCAGCATTCCTCCGGAAATTCTCGTATCACACCCTACCAGAATCGTAGGCTTGTGTGCCTTTTCTTTTGTCAGAACATAAGCTCCCGCCTGCCCCAGTTTCATTGCCAGCTCGATCGTAAGCTCCGAACCCGCGACTCCGCGGACACCGTCTGTTCCAAATAATCTGCCCATAAATCTTTCCTCCGAATTTTCCTAATAACTGTTCCAAACAGTTCAGTGAAACCATGTAATCCGTCACTGCTGCGGTAAATCTTCTTCCTCTGTCGGCTCATCCACCGGTTCTTCTCCTGTGTCCGGCTCATCTGTGACAGGGTCGTCTGCGATCTCCTCAGACACGGTCACCTGCACCCGCACCGGTTCGTGATAGAGATTATCATCCAGATCCAGTGCCAGCTCCACCTCGTGGGTGCCCGGCGACAGCTGTCCGGCGTCGATGCTGGCCACGATGTTGTCTGTATTTAATGCGGCGATATCCTCTGCCATACCACTCACTGTCACGCGGATCACTGAAGTGTCAAAGTTCAGTTTGTAGCCGTCTGCCAGATTGAGTACGCGGATGGAGGACGGAAAGATATTGACTACCTTTGTGGATAGCTGCGCGATATGCACTGTCACCGTCACCTTTGCTTTTGACTGATCCGCGATCGTCACGCCGTTTGGCAGGTATTCTGTCACATCAATCACCTGTGTGATATTGCCTCTCGCCCCGCTGATATCCAGCGCTTTTTCCGGTATATTGATTGCCGTCACATTGTTGAGCGCCGATGCGGTTCCTTTAATCGCAATCGTTTTTGGCTCATATTCCATATCCATATATGCATAGCCGTCTGCCGGCGTGCCTGTCACGTTGAAGATCAGCGATACATCCTTGATATCCAGAATGTTCACTGTCACGGTAACAGTAGACATATTGAGCGTCAGACCATTCTTGTCAATCACGTTGCCCTCACTGTCATAGAGTACCGGGATCACACTTGCGACCACATCCGTCGTCATATTCGTGACATCTATGCTCGCCGTCACGTGATCAATATTGCTGACCACAGACTCCGGTCCGGATACTTTTAACAGGTTCGGAGATACCGCTACTTCACCCAGTGCGCAGTCATCCGGAAGCTTGCCGGTGGTCTCTACACCAACGATAAACTGGTTCTGCGCCAGATTGTCCAGCGCCACCTCCAGATTCTGCGTGGCCTTACTGATGGTCACCAGACTGTTGTATCGAAGCGCCGTCACCTCGATGGGCACCTTTGCGGTACTGTTCTCGCTGTTAACGATTGCGTTCTCCATATTAGCAACCGCCTTGAAGTCGGTGTTGCTCAGTTTCTCTATATATGACCGCTTGGCTGTTACCGTAAAAACGATCGTATTCGTATCATGCAAAACCTCGAAATATTTCCCCTGGTCGGTCAGATACTCCCCATTTTCAATCACAACCGTCGTACTGAAACGCTGGGAGATCTTGGGATCGTCTATATTGACGACAACCAGCCACAGGATCACCGCAAACAGTGCTGCCAGAAGCTTCAGACCAAAGTTATTCGTTATGACTTTCCATGCTCGTCTGACCATGATCGAACCTCCTCTTTATTTTTTGCCAACGGGACTCTCCATAGCCAGCATCCGCCAGCTCCATCAGCATTTTTTTCAATTCTTCATTTCCCAGTCCGCGCTTGATGATTCCGCCAATCGCAACTGATACTGCTCCGGTCTCCTCTGAGACGATGATTGTCAGCGAGTCGCTGACCTCACTGATACCCACCGCCGCGCGGTGTCTTGTTCCAAGTTCCTTATCCAGCTCCATATTATCCGACAACGGCAGATAGCACGTGGCGGACACGATACGGTCTCCGCGCACAATGACTGCACCGTCGTGAAGCGGTGTGTTTTTCTCAAAGATATTGATTAAAAGCTGACTGGATACGAGAGAATCCAGCGGAATTCCGGTTCGTTCATACTCACTGAGCATGATGTCCTTTTCCACAACGATCAACGCTCCTGTCTTTACCTTTGCCATCTCAAAGGTCGCCTTTACCATCTCACCGGCTGTCCGCTCGGAAAACCGCTTCGCGGCGCGGTCCATATCCCAGCTGAACATGCCGAGGAAGAACCGCTTTCGTCCCAGCTGGTCCAGTGCCTTGCGCAGCTCCGGCTGAAAGATCACGGCAAGGGCGATAATGCCCACATTAATCAGCTTTCCTGCCAGCCACAGAATCGTATTCATCTGAAACAGAGCCGCGATCAGCACGAATACAGCAATGACAATAATGCCCTTAAACAGTGCCCATGCCCTTGTATTTTTAATCCAGACCAGAATACTGTACAACAGAAAAGCGATCAGAATGATCTCCACGATATCAATGACTGTCACCGATGGTATATTCAGCCAAAATAAATATTTATCACGAAAGGCTACCAGCCCGCTTATGACTCTTCCCACTCCGTGGCTCCCTCCTTTAGCCATGCAAAACAGTAAGTGCTTCCACCTGATTTAGTTGCAAAAAACCTAGAAATCCAGCAGATTCTCATCGATGTCCATCTCCTGCGCCAGATCTTTTCTCGTGATCGTCGTATCGTCACCGCTGAATTTCTGTACCTTTTTCTCCGTGTTGGCAACATAGATCTTCGGCACAGCCTTCACATAATAATAGTACTCATCATCCTCAAACTGCACACGTTCCGTCCGCGTATAGTCCAGATTGAAGAAGAAAAACTGCAAAATCAACCCGACCACCGCGCTGGCCAGCACCGCCACAAACACGAGCAGCATGTTTGCCGGCAGTTTGAGCTGCAAATCACAGATCAGGCAGAGTACAAACTGTAAAAGGCATCCGGTCGCGATCGCGATCGTCCATGCGTGATCTATGGATAGCCTGCGGATAAACCAGACGATAAGTGCCGTGACAACCAGTATTGCCAGCATGGCGATCATCTCACGGTTGCCGATAAACTGATTGAGCACCTCCGCGAACTTTGTGATAACGGAGTCATCCTCGCCCATCTCCGCAATCGCTGACGCGTTGACCGCGATCCCGCTCAACAGATAGTACATGATCCCTCCGCACACCATGGCAAGAATGGATACCGGATTATCGTCCAAAAGCCCGATCGCAATCGGCATCACGTAGGGCACCTGAAACACAAATGCCAGCGGCGTGAGCACTGCGTAAAAGCCCTTTTTCGGAAGCAGTCTGAAATAGAGCAAACACAATACCGCCGTCACCAGAAAACTGACCGCGCAGGCGGCGACAGACAGCGAGTACAGATGCAGCAGCACAAGCACTGCCGCAAACAGCACAATCGTATTGACCGGCAGCAATGCACAGGAAAGCGCCAGCACAATCAATAATGTCATGCTGTTGAGCCGGGTCATATACCCCAGCCTTGAGCGTATCATAAAAAATGTGATAAATGCCAGTATACTCTTTATAACCGGAACCAAATAGACTTCATATCTGCTGCAAAAGCCCCGGATCCGTTCCTTGATCTCCAACAATGTTGTCATGACTCTCCTCCATCCCGTTCAAAGCTTCCGATCAGTCGTTTCAGATGTCGGTTATAACCCTTGATCTCTTTTTTGGCACGGGTGTATTTTGTCTGCGCGTACACAAAGACGGCTGCCAGATAGACCACCAGAAACAGCAGATAGCGCAGAAGCACACTGATTGCAAACTGTTTCAGATCCATTGTGTGAATACTTTCCATCAGCATCTCCATGTTAGAGACCGCCCACATGAGCAGCATAACCCCGTAAGCGATGGTTCCGCTCAGGAAGCCTTTCAGCATATGCAGTCCGACGTAATCCTTGCGAAAATATGTTACGACCGGGAAGCACTCCTTCCCCTTGCGGTCGTTAAATGCCTGCAATTGCACCATCCGGCGCACGCGCTCATTGTGAATCATATGACACCCCGTTTTCCCCTCCGGCTGTGACAAACAGCCCATCATTACATAGTTGTTTATAGTATAGCATAGTTTTCTCTGAAATACAAAACATTTCCGTCATGCGCAAAAAACCACAAAAAAAGTGCCGTCAGGTCTGCGGCACTTTTCGCTTTCATATTTTAAATCATCTACAGAGAGCGCATTCTGCTCCTTGTGTCTCTCACCGGCTTCTCCGGCTTTTGTTCCTTGGGAAGCGCGCTCATGAGGGTGTTACTGATCTTGCCTTTACAGTTGGCGCAATAGCGTCCGGTCTTGATCGTCGCCCCGCAGGACTCACATTCCAGTCCCACCGGTGACTCATCCGTAAAACAGAGGCGCTCCTCACGCACCCACTGTCTGAGCTGGCCGACTGCCACATCATTTGCTTCCGAGATCTCCTGAAGCGTTGCTGTCTTGTGATCCCAGATATAAGATTTCACCTGCTGAAACTTTTTTTCCAGCGCTTCCGAACACGCCGGGCATCTCACCGGTCCCGCAATATAATTAAACAGTCTTTTACAGGATCTGCAAGCTCTTACTTCCATTGTCCAAACCTCCCCCGTCTCCTCCGCCAATACAAATACAGAGGACATATACCTTTTTTACTCCTGCGCCCATCAGCGCCCCTGCCGCGGCATCAACTGTGCTTCCTGTCGTGTAGATATCGTCAATGAGCAACACTTTTTCTAATTGTACTATGTTTTTCGACATTTGAAAAGCATTTTTCAGATTATTTTTTCGTTCTTTTGCACTTAACTGTTTTTGCGGACTTGTGTTGATGACTCGCAGAAGCAATTTTTTCTCCAGCGGTATTCCGGTACGTTTTGCCAGGGCCTCCGCGATCAGCTCTGCCTGATTATAGCCTCTCTCACGCCTGCGCTTTGGATGCAGCGGAACCGGAATCAGCGCATCGGGAGCGATACGCCTGATCCAGCCGCCGTATGTCTCATAGGCTTCCCTCGCAAAAATGTCCGCGTAATCCCGCCGGTTGCCGTACTTGAGCCGGTGCATGCTGCCGATCATGGCGCCATGGTAGACAAATACTGCCCTTCCCTGCGCAAACAGATGCGTTCCTCCGGCGCAGTCTGCGCAGTATTCCCTGCGCACGCGGTCTTTCTCCAAGGGTTTTCCGCACTTGAGGCAAAAGGGCGGGGTTACTCTTGTCAGCTTTTTCTCACACTTCGGACAGATCCGCGCGATCCCATCCCCCGTGATCAGCTGATCTTCCACTTCCCCGCAGACCGGACAGCTGCCCGGAAACAATAGTTTCATTAGAAATTGTTTGATCTTCAAAAATCCCCCTGTTTTTTCCTTTTTTTATTCTATTACAGCCCTTCTGATTCCATCAGGCGTTCCTTCAGTCCACAGTAGCGCTGCTGCTCCTGTACGTTATTGATCATCTGTTCAAAGACCCGGTCATCCCCCACCAGCGTCACGCACTTTCTGGCTCTGGTGACTGCCGTGTAGAGCAGATTGCGGTTCATGAGCGGGCGTGGGCCGGAGAGAAGCGGAATCACCACCGCAGGGTACTCGCTGCCCTGGGATTTATGTATGGTGATCGCGTAGGCGAGCTCCAGCTCATCGATGGCCCCGAAAGGATACTCCACCATTCGCCCCTCCTCAAATTCTACGGTCAGACTCTGGGCAAAGGAATCGATGATACGGATGATGCCCATGTCGCCGTTAAATACGCCCAGTCCCTTTTCGATGGGTATTCCGTAGCGGCTGCGCACTTCCCACTCCATCTGGTAATTGTTCTTGGTCTGCATGACCTTGTCTCCTTCACGGAAGATCCCGTTTGGGCGCTCTTTCTCTGCCTTGGAGGCGTCCGGTGGATTGAGATAATGCTGAAGCACCGTGTTGAGCCGCTCCACGCCCAGCAGTCCTTTTCGCATGGGCGTAAGCACCTGAATATCCATGGGCGTTGCCTGCACGTATTTTGGCATTTTCTGCAACACCAGCTGAAGTGTCACATTGATGATCTGATCCGCGTCATACC
Organism: Lachnospiraceae bacterium; assembly: GCA_022771765.1. GTDB lineage: Bacteria > Bacillota > Clostridia > Lachnospirales > Lachnospiraceae > W0P33-017. Next base: position 14,499 of record JALELN010000081.1, read on the forward strand.
GTTTCAGGAAAAAGAAATCCATACTCTTGTTGTCCAGCGTCACTTCCTCTCCCCGGTTGATGCGGTGGGCGTTGACAATGATGTCACTCTCCTTCGCCTGACGGAAGATCTCGGTGAGTTCCACCACCGGCAGCTGTTTTGAGGTGATGATGTCCTTCAGCACGCGCCCCGGCCCCACACTGGGCAGCTGGTTCACATCGCCCACCAGAATCAGTCTCGTTCCGGGCGTGATTGCTTTTAGCAGAGAGTTCATCAACGGCAGATCCACCATCGACATTTCGTCGATAATGACCGCGTCCGCCTCCAGCGGATTGCTTTCATCCCGGCCGAAGCCCACATTTTCCTCTCCGCCCAGCTCCAGCATGCGGTGAATCGTACGTGCCTCATAACCTGTCGTCTCTGTCATGCGCTTCGCGGCGCGGCCGGTGGGCGCTGCCAGCATAAAATCCAGCCCTTCCAGATCAAAATAGTGGATAATCGAGTCGATGGTCGTGGTTTTTCCGGTTCCCGGTCCTCCGGTGATCACCAGTACACCTTCACGCGCCGCCGCCACGACTGCCTGCTTCTGATGCTCTGCCAGTTCGATTCCCGTGGTCTGCTCGATACGTCGGATACACTTATCCACATGCGCCTCCGAGATATCCATGGATACATTCAGCGTTTTTAGCATGTGCGCGACGTTGGATTCCATATTGTAAAATACAGTGGCGTACACATGCACCTGCTCTCCCTCGCGCTTCATGACAATCCGGTGCTCCATTGCCAGATCCATCATGTTTTTCTCGATGCTCTCCCCGGGAACTTCCAGAAGCTCTGTCGCGCGCGCGATGAGCAGCTCCTGCGGCAGATACGTGTGCCCTTCTCCCGCCGCCTGCTGCAGGCAGTAGATCATTCCACTGCGGATGCGAAAATCCGAGTCGGTACGAATGCCCACCTTCGAGGCGATCTCATCCGCGATCCGAAAGCCCACACCGTCGATATCATCCGCCAGACGATAAGGGTTTTTCTGCAAAATACTGTAAATCTCCTCGCCGTAAGTATTGTAGATCTTTACAGCCAGTGTCAGGCTGATCCCGTACTGCTGCAAAAAGAGCATCGCTGAGCGCAGAGATCTTTTTTCCTCTACCTGAAGGCTGATTTCCTGCGCTTTGCGCTCGCTGATGCCTTTGATCTCCGCCAGCCGCTCCGGCTCCTCCTCTATGATGCGGAATGTCTCTTTGCCAAACCGGCGCACGATGCGAGCTGCCAATGCCGCTCCGACCCCCTTGATCGCACCTGAACCAAGATACCGCTCAATCGCCAGCTCGTCCTCCGGTTCTTTTTCCGTGAATCGCGCCGCCTTAAATTGTCTGCCGTAGCTGGGATGTTCGGTATATTCGCCCTCCAGCTCCACATTCATGCCATCTGTCAGACCCATCAGCATACCGACACAAGTGGTCATTGTCTCGCCGGTCACCAGCTCCAGCACCGTGTATCCGTTGTCGCTGTTTCGATAGATGATGTGGTCTACATATCCGCTGATACGCTCCATCTTACTCCTTTGTCAAAAAACGGGTGGGCTTCGCCCACCCGTTTTTACTCATTTTTTATATTATAATTCCGGCACATCTGCTCGTACAGCGTCTGTGTCATACGGTCTCCGACCTGATCTACGATCTGATCTGATATTTTTTGGCCCACCTGCTCCATAAAGAACTCCGTCAGCTGCGCATTAGAGGAATCCTCATCACTCTTTAATGATTCCTGCACGTTTTTTAAGATCTGCTCCACGAAGTAGGACTCAAAGTCCTTGATCGCCTGCTTCATCTCCTGTTCTGAGGAATTCTCGTTGATGCTGCCGATCGCGCTGTTTACCGCGCCTGCTGATGCGGAATTGTTTGCATTTTTTGCCGTCTGCGTCAGATAGCTGTACATGCTGTCATTGATGGAAATACTCATACGCTACCTCCTATCTCTTCAGCTGGTTTGCCTGACCAAGCATCTCATCCGCTGCCTGAATCGCCTTGGAATTCAGCTCATAGGCGCGCTGTGCCACGATCAGATTGACCATTTCGTCCGCAACCTGAACATTGGAGGATTCCAGATAATTCTGGCGCAGCTTACTCTTGATCAGGTTGACTCCCGCCGTGTTCTCGTTGAGCGCATTTCCGGAAGCTGCTGTCTCTCTGAAATATGTACCTGCCACCTTTTCCAGACCGGCAGGATTATTGAACTGCCATAGACCGATCGTCTGGTTCAGGCTGACAAAGTTTCCTTCCGGGGTCTTATAACCGACCTCTCCGCTGGAAGTGATACTGACTGTATTTGCATCAACGCCCTCGGGCACTACGATCGTATTTCCCTCTTGATCCAGAACATAGTAGCCCTCTGCTGTTGCCAGTGTCAGACCATCTGTTCCGTTTGTCCAGAAGAAATCGCCGTTTCTCGTATAGCTGATCTCTCCGTCAACGCCCTGGATGCCGAAAAATCCGTCTCCCTCGATCGCAAAGGCGGTATTACTCTCGGATGCAATCAGTTCGCCCTCCTTGAAGCTGGAAGTCATGGATGATACCCGCGCGCCAAGTCCTACCTGTGCGGGTATCGGCTTCTGATCTCCGTTGGCGGTAGTTGTTCGTGTCTGTAAGGTCTGATAAAGCAGACTCTTGAATTCTGTTTTTTCGCTGCGGTATCCCGTTGTATTCACATTCGCCAGGTTGTTTGCGATGGTGTCTACGTTGGTCTGCTGTGCCAGCATGCCGGATGCCGCGCTCCACAATGCTCTCATCATAGCTTGTACGCTCCTTTTCTTCCCACTATGCCAGACTGCGCATGGGATATTTGCTCCGTCTCCGATTGTGCAAAACGTTTCGATGAGCCTTGTAAAATCACACCGTGTTCAGCAGCGGCTTCCACGGTGTCAAGTCTCATCTCCACTGCACAAAAGTCGTCGGAAGCAAACACCACATGCACGGTCTGATTTGTCCCTTATGGAATTAAAGCGTCCTTGCATGCACTCGTAGCATCCTTGCATGTGTTCTCATAAGGAGTCGTTTTACCTATCGTTATATAGTATTATCGGTCATATTACTTCTTTTCTTTAACGGCAAATGATTCAGCCGATAAGATAATTTTATACCCGACCGACGTTGTTGACTGCCTTGTCGAGCATGCCGTCGATGGTCTGAATGACCTTCTGGTTGGACTCGTAGGCTCTGGTTATTGTGATCATGTTGACCATTTCTGTGACGACATTGACATTGGATGCCTCGATATACCCTTGTCTGACGCGGGCATTTGCATCTGTAAGTGTTGCGCCGTCCACTGTCTGGTACAGGTTTTCTCCGTATTTTTCCAGATAGTTGTAATCTTCAAAATCGATCACACCCAGCTGTGCCACCGTCTGTTCATTCTGGTGGATATAGCCCTGCTCATCAATCGTGAAAGGCAGATTCGGGTCGAGCCGGATATAATTATTGGCAGCCGGATCTGTATTTTCCGCGCCTGCCTGATTTAGCACATAGTCGCCGTCCTTGGTCACCAGATACCCCTGTGTATTGACGGTAAAAGCGCCATCTCTCGTATATTTTACCGATGTCTCTCCGTTTTTGTTGGTAAAGGACACTGCGAAGAATCCGTCACCGTCCAACGCCACATCATACTGGCTGTCTGTCACCTGAAAGCTGCCCTGACTGTAATCGGTGTAGGTCTCGCCGATCTTTACGCCGGGATACATGCCGCCCAGCCTGCGGGGCATTCCCATGGGTTCTGACTGGTCTTTGATCTTTACAGCAAGCTGCTCGTCAAAGGTCTGGGAAGTTGCTCCCTCCTTTTTATAACCGTTCGTGTCTGCATTTGCCAGATTGTTCGTCATGACGTCCATGCGGTTCATCTCGTTCACCATTCCGGACCATGCGGTGTAGAGTCCTTTTACCATATGCCGCTCCTCCCTGTGATCTGACGCGTATGCAATGGGCTGCCATATTCTGACAGCCCATGCGTTGCATTTCCTCTGCTATAAATGTTTTATCGGCACTTTTCCGGGAAAGATTTAGTCATCGTCACGTTTCCCTGCCAAAAATTCTACATATTTTCCGGTTCCGATCGCCACACAGGTCATCGGCTCATCTGCCGTCATCGTGTTGATACCGGTCTTATCCTCGATCAGTTCCTCCAGACCGCGCAACAGCGCGCCGCCTCCGGTCAGCACGATTCCGCGCTCTGCCACATCCGCTACCAGTTCAGGCGGTGTTTTCTCAAGAACGCTGTGGATCGCCTCCACGATACGGTTGGTCGCCTCGCGCAATGCCTCCTCGGTCTCCTCTGCGGATACGGTGACGGTCTTTGGAAGTCCGGTCACCAGATTACGTCCACGCACATCCATGGTGCCGCCGTCCGGCAGCGGATAACATCTTCCGATGCGAATCTTGATATCCTCCGCGGTACGCTCACCGATCAGAAGATTATGTTTTTTTCTCATGTAGCGCACCAGCGCCTCGTCAAAATCGTCTCCTGCGATCTTGATAGAAGTAGATACTACAGATCCGCCAAGGGAGATCACTGCGATATCTGCCGTTCCACCGCCGATATCCACAATCATATTTCCGCAAGGTCTGGAGATGTCGATACCTGCTCCGATGGCAGCTGCAATCGGCTCCTCAATGATCTCTACTTCTCTGGCTCCTGCCTGAAAAGTCGCGTCCTCTACCGCTTTTTTCTCAACCTCGGTGACCCCGCTGGGTACACAGACGCTGACGCGGGGCTTGCGGAAGGTCTTCTTTCCCAGTGCCTTCTGAATGAAGTACTGGATCATCTTTTCTGTCACGGTGTAGTCTGAGATCACACCCTGGCGCAACGGGCGGACCGCCACGATATTTCCGGGCGTACGGCCCAGCATCAGACGTGCTTCCTCTCCGATCGCCTTGATCTTATTCGTGTCTCTGTCAAAGGCCACTACGGAAGGCTCCTTTAATACAACACCTTTTCCTTTAATATATACGAGTATGCTCGCGGTTCCTAAATCGATTCCAATATCTGTTCCAACCATAAATATCCCTTTCTGTGACTGTTCGCTCTCGCGCAGTCGCAAACTTATCCCTTATGTCTTATTTTTCCTCACATAGAATCATTATATACAATAAATCCCATTTTTCAAATACTTTTAGAGATATTTTTTCAGGTACTTTCCGGTATAGGAAGCTTCGACTTTACAAATTTCTTCCGGTGTACCGGTCGCAATCACCGTTCCGCCGCCGTCACCGCCCTCGGGACCCATGTCGATAATATAGTCAGCCGTCTTGATCACGTCCAGATTGTGTTCGATAACTATGACCGTATTTCCACCGTCAGACAGTCTTCGCAGTATCTCCACCAGTTTATTGACATCCTCAAAATGCAGGCCGGTCGTGGGCTCGTCCAGAATATAGATCGTCTTACCCGTACTTCTGCGGCTCAGCTCTGTTGCAAGCTTGATGCGCTGCGCCTCACCGCCGGACAGCTCTGTGGACGGCTGCCCGAGCCGGATATAGGATAGTCCCACGTCATAAAGTGTACGAATCTTGTTATATATGCTCGGCACATGCTTGAAAAATTCCATCGCTTCCTCAACAGTCATATTGAGTACATCATAAATATTCTTTCCCTTGTAGCGCACTTCCAGTGTCTCCCGGTTGTACCGCTTACCGCCGCACACCTCACAGGGTACATATACATCAGGCAGGAAGTGCATTTCGATCTTAATGATTCCGTCTCCGGAGCAGGCTTCACAGCGGCCGCCCTTCACGTTAAAGCTGAAACGGCCTTTCTTATAACCTTTTGCCTTTGCCTCCGGTGTGGCCGCAAACAGATCACGAATCATGTCAAACACGCCTGTATAAGTCGCCGGATTCGACCGGGGCGTACGCCCGATCGGTGACTGGTCGATGTCAATGACCTTATCCAGCTGCTCCAGCCCCAGAATCTCATCGTGATCTCCCGGAATCGTACGCGCACGGTTCAGCTCCTTTGCCAGTGTCTTATACAGAATTTCATTGGTAAGAGAACTCTTGCCTGAACCCGACACGCCGGTGACACAGGTCATTACTCCAAGCGGGAATCTGACATCGATATTTTTCAAATTGTTCTCCCTCGCTCCCTTTACCGTCAGCCATCCGGTGGGGGTTCTGCGCTCCGCGGGCACTGCAATCTTCTTTTTCCCGCTCAGATAGGCACCGGTGATGGAATTCGGATTTTTCATAATCTCTTCTGCCGTTCCGCAGGCGATGACCTCCCCGCCATGCTCTCCGGCACCCGGACCGATGTCAACGATATAATCTGCTGCCCGCATCGTATCCTCATCGTGTTCCACCACGATCAGCGTATTTCCGAGGTCACGCAAATGTTTGAGCGTGTCCAGCAGCTTGTCATTGTCTCTCTGATGCAGACCAATACTTGGCTCGTCCAGAATGTATGCGACCCCGACCAGTCCGGAACCAATCTGCGTGGCAAGACGGATACGCTGTGCCTCGCCGCCGGAGAGCGTTCCAGTGCTGCGGGAGAGCGACAGATAGTCCAGTCCCACATCTACCAGAAACTGTACACGCGCGCGAATCTCCTTTAAGATCTGGTCTCCGATCATATGCTGCTGTGTCGTCAGCTCCATTCCGCCCAGATAGGTGTGCAGATTTTTGATGGAAAGATTGGTGATCTCATAGATATTTTTATCCGCGACAGTCACTGCCAGTGACTCTTTTTTCAGTCTCTGTCCTTTGCAAAGAGGACATGGTGTGATGCGCATGAATTCCTCGTATTCCTGCTTCATGGTATCGGAATGTGTCTCACGGTAGCGGCGGTTCACATTCTGGATCAGGCCTTCAAAGAGCACATCATAGACTCCTTCTCCCCGCTGCCCCTTATAGTGCACTTTGACTTCGCGGTCCGCACCATGAATGAGCATCTGCCGTACCTCCTTTGGCAGATCCTTATAGGGCGTATCCAGACTAAAACCATATGCTTCGGAAAGTGCTTTTAATATCGCATAAGTATAGCTTTTCGGGTCTGTGGAGGACTGCCAGCCCATGACCTGAATCGCGCCCTCGCTGAGGGAGAGTTTTTTATCCGGAATCATCAGATCTTCGTGAAACTCCATCTTATACCCGAGTCCGAAGCACTCCGGGCATGCGCCAAAGGGGTTGTTGAAGGAAAAACTGCGCGGCTCGATCTCATCGATACTGATCCCACAGTCCGGGCACGCAAAGCTCATGGAAAAATTCATTGGCTCTGCGTCTGCCACATCGACGATGAGCAGTCCGTCTGCCAGCTCCAGTACGTTTTCTATGGAATCTGTCAATCTCTTCTGAATGCCGTCTTTCACCACCAGACGATCCACGATAATCTCGATGTTGTGCTTGATGTTTTTGTCCAGTGTGATCTCCTCGGTCAGCTCGTACATATTGCCGTCCACCTGCGCCCGCACATATCCGCTGCGCCTTGCCTGCTCAAACAGCTTGGCATGGGTTCCTTTGCGGCCGCGCACGACAGGTGCCAGCAGCTGTATTTTTGTGCGCTCCGGCAGCTGCATGATCTGATCGACCATCTGATCGACACTCTGTCGTTTGATCTCACGCCCGCATTTCGGGCAGTGGGGAATTCCGATGCGCGCGTAGAGCAGTCGGAAATAGTCATAAATTTCCGTTACTGTTCCCACCGTGGATCTCGGATTGCGGTTTGTGGATTTCTGATCTATGGATATCGCGGGAGACAGTCCCTCGATCTTTTCTACATTGGGCTTTTCCATCTGTCCGAGGAACTGGCGCGCATAGGAGGACAGGGACTCCATATAGCGGCGCTGTCCCTCCGCATAGATCGTATCAAAGGCGAGGGAGGATTTTCCCGAACCGCTCAGGCCGGTCAACACTACAAATTCATCGCGCGGTATGTCCAGATCGATGTTTTTGAGGTTGTGCTCGCAGGCTCCCCGGATTTTGATGTATTTTCGTTCCTTCATGATATTGTGCCTTTCTATTTTCTGTGATTTCGTAAACTGTATTTATTGGATTCCCGGACGTTTTCCTTGATCCGTAGTGTTGTTTATTTTCCCCGGACGCGTGGGTTTGAACCGCTGAGCTTCGCCATGCCTTATGCTTCCCGGGAAACTGCGCGGGGCGGCACAAAGTAAAAGCAAAACCGGCTTTTCTTTGCTGCCGGGGTATTTTTTATTTTTATGTTTTCTCCGCGCACCCCGGTCGCATAAAGGCCCTGCCGAAGTCTCATGCGCTCCAAACCTACGCTGGGTACGGGAAATTATAATTATAAAAACATGCTAACACACATTGTCAATCACCTTGGAAACGATGAATGAGCATAAAGTAACACATTTTCACAGGTGCTTCAAGGACGACATCGTGTTCAGCAGGTGCTTCCACGATGTCTGGATACGAAGGCTGTCTGCGGGACACGTACGGGACAACATTTTTCTTGGCATACGCATCTCAGCGTTTCAGCGCGCGGTCATTGTCCGTGATATCCTCCAGCATCTTGCGCAGATCCCTCATGCGGTCACGCAGCTCGGCTGCCGCCTCGAAATTCAGGTCTGCCGCCGCCGCCTTCATCTTCTTCTCCACTTCCTTGATGAGCTTTTCCAGTTCGCTTCGGTTCATGGATTCCGGTGACTTGGAGAAGTTCATCTCCTCCTGCGCCACCTTCTTTGAGATGGCAATCAAGTCACGCACGGATTTTTTGATGGTCGTCGGCGTGATGCCGTGTTCCTCGTTGTACGCCTGCTGGATCGCGCGGCGGCGGTTCGTCTCGTCAATCGCCACCCGCATGGAATCCGTGATCGTATCCGCATACATAATGACGTGTCCCTCGCTGTTTCGGGCAGCACGTCCGATCGTCTGAATGAGCGAAGTCTCAGAGCGCAGAAATCCCTCTTTGTCCGCGTCAAGGATCGCCACCAGCGTGATCTCCGGAATATCCAGACCCTCACGCAGCAGGTTGATGCCCACCAGCACATCAAACACATCCAGACGCAGATCACGGATGATCTCCGCACGCTCCAACGTGTCTATATCAGAGTGCAGATATTTTACCCGGATACCAACTTCTTTCATATAATCAGTCAGGTCCTCCGCCATGCGCTTCGTCAGCGTCGTGACAAGAACCTTGTTGCCGTTTTTCGTCTCTTTATTGACCTCTCCGATCAGATCATCGATCTGTCCCTCCACCGGACGCACATCGATCTTCGGGTCAAGAAGCCCCGTGGGACGGATGATCTGCTCCGTGCGCAGCAGCTCATGCTCCTCTTCATATACATTCGGCGTCGCCGATACAAAGAGCATCTGGTCTATTTTCTGTTCAAATTCCTCAAAGTTCAGCGGTCGGTTATCCAGCGCCGAGGGCAGGCGGAAACCGTATTCCACCAAGGTCGTCTTTCTGGAGCGGTCGCCCGCGTACATGCCGCGCACCTGTGGCAGCGTGATATGTGATTCATCCACAATGATCAGAAAATCCTCCGGGAAGAAATCTAACAGTGTCAGCGGCGGCGCGCCTGCCGGCAAGAAGTTCAAATGTCTGGAATAATTTTCTATTCCGGAACAAAAGCCGGTCTCCCGCATCATTTCGATATCAAAGTTTGTCCGTTCCGCAATGCGCTGCGCCTCGATGAGCTTATCCTCACCCTTAAAATAACGCACCCGTTCCTCCAGTTCTTTCTCTATATTGTCACATGCGGCGTTGATTTTTTCCTGTGGAACCACATAGTGGGAAGCCGGAAAAATAATGGTATGTTCCAGAAGACATTTGATCTCCCCGGTCAGTACATCGACTTCCGTGATCCGGTCAATCTCATCCCCGAAAAATTCTACCCGGATTGCCGTATCACTGCTGTTTGCCGGAAAGATTTCCACTACATCACCTCGCACGCGGAAGGTACCGCGATGAAAATCCATATCATTTCTGGTGTACTGCATGTCAATCAGCGCCCGTATCACATCGTCGCGGTCCCTCTCCATGCCGGGCCGCAGCGAAAGGCTCATGCCCTGCCATTCATCCGGGCTGCCGAGACCATAAATGCAGGATACCGATGCAACGATGATGACATCCCTCCGCTCTGTCAGAGCGGCGGTTGCCGACAGACGCAGCTTATCAATCTCATCATTGATGGAGGAATCCTTCGCAATATAAGTGTCTGATGACGGCACATACGCTTCCGGCTGATAGTAGTCGTAATAGGATACAAAATATTCTACCGCGTTTTCCGGGAAGAATTCCTTGAACTCACCATACAACTGGGCCGCAAGGGTTTTGTTATGCGAAATAATGAGTGTCGGTTTATTTAATTGTTCGATCACGTTTGCCATCGTAAAGGTCTTGCCGGAACCCGTCACGCCCAGCAGTGTCTCGAACTGATTGCCCTCTTTAAAGCCTTTTACCAGTGCTTCAATCGCCTGCGGCTGGTCACCGGTAGGCTGGTATTCAGAGTGTAATTTGAAATGATCCATATTTTTCTCCTCTTGAATTCTTGCCATTTTGGGAAATATTGGATTTGACGTTCTAAATCTGCCGTAAAATAGTATGCTCCTTTATTTATAGCACAATCCTCTGCATTTGTACAGAGTTTTACCAAACATTTGTTCCCTTAATTAATTTATATCTTATTTATCTGATTTCCCACAAAATCATTTCCACCACCTTCTTTTACCTTTTCCCATATGTGGTCTGACCTTCTTCCATTTTTGCATAAAAATACCACAGAACAGATTTCTCTATCCTGTGGCTGATTCATACTTTCATAAATGTTATGGCCTCTTTGACTTCCGAGCCGAAGGGCTTCTTCCCTCCGGGCTGTCTGTCACTGCAAAACACTTGCATAATCTACATATTTTTTCGCATGTTCTGTCTTATCCCATGTATGGGTCTGTTCCAGCTGCTTCTGTGTCTGGTAAAAGTATTTCTGACTCACAGCAGCCTTGGACCCCCGATCCGGCAACGGATCATCCCACGTTGTATCAATGTAACAATAGGTACTGCCGTTTTTCACATAGTTCCAGGCATGGGAACCGCCGCCCGCGTCTCCGGCTACCACAATCGAGCAGATCCCGGCTTTCGCAGCCAGCAGATTAAATGCGGCCGCATACCCCTGGCAGACCGCCTGTTTTTTGATCAGACAGCCATACGCCGTGTACGCATCATCATAACCGCTCTTTGAAACACCCTCATCGTACACACAATTTCTCACCAGATAATTGTGAATCGCTTTCAGTTTCTGCTTGTTTGTCATTCCCTTTTTGATAATCTTTTTCAGGATGCTATCTGCCCTGCTGTCAGTCTTTGTCATTTTTGACCGGATCGCAGATGTACCCAGCTTCGCGCTCGGACGATATCCAAAGGTTCCGTCCGTACGCTTCCAGATCATAAGGTTGTAGTTATATTCCGGATGATGCTGAAGTGCCAAAACAAACGTGTCGTAGTACATCGCGCCATCCGCATAAAAACTCTTCGTGTAATCACGTTTTTTCAAGGCCTTGAGCGCATGCTTATACGCTGACTTTTCTGAGGTAAGCACCGTGACTTTTTTCGTGAACTGTGAGGAGATATCAAATTTATAGGTAATGGTACGCCCTCCCGCAATCACATAACTGTAGGAAGTTCCGTTCATCAGCTTTCCGTTTTTGAGCGCCGTCTCCTCTAAAATCCCCGCCAGCTCACGCGCGTAGCTTTCTGCCTCCTGCTTTGCCTGATATTCATTGACAGAAAAGGTCCGGTCCACCGTGATGCTCACTTCCAGATCACCATTCGCAAATGCCTGATTCATAATCGCGCGGATATCCGCCTCATCATATGCAGTTGCTGCCCTGACCGGCACAAATGCCACCAGAAGCGCGCACACAAGCATCAGTAAAAATATGCCTGCCCGTCGCACCCATCTCTTGTCCATAATTTTCTCCGTAAACTGATCTTATCCCATTCTGCCACAGCACTGCTTATATTTCTTGCCACTTCCGCAAGGGCAGGGATCATTGGGATAGATCTTCTTCGTCTCGCGCTTTTTCGGTGCCGCCGCGACCGATTCATCCTTGTTGGTTCCGGTTACCTTCGCCACCTGCTCGCGCTCTACCTTCTGCTCTACCTTCACGTGGAACAACAGACGCAGCGTATCTTCAGCAATTGCTGCCGTCATGGCATCAAACATCTCAAAGCCTGCCAGCTTGTACTCTACCAGCGGATCTCGCTGCGCAAAGGACTGCAATCCAATGCCCTGACGAAGCTGATCCATATCGTCGATGTGTGCCATCCACTTGCGGTCGATGGTCTTTAACAGTACCACGCGCTCCAGTTCGCGCACTGCCTCCGGCTCCGGAAACTCTGCTTCTTTCGCCTCGTACAGTTTGACCGCACGCTCCTTTAAGGCATGCTTTAATTCCTTCGTGTTCTTGTAGTTTTTCGCTTCGTCGGGTGTCACCGGCTCCATCGGAATCACCGGAATCATGATCTGATTCAGCTCGTTTACATCCCACTCCTCCTGAGGGAGATCGTCGGAAATGCAGGTATCAACCGCGTTTTCCACAAAGTCAGTCATCATCTTGTAGATGGAATCGCGCATGCTCTCGCCGTTCAGTACACGGGCACGCTCTTCATATATGATCTCTCTCTGGTCGTTGTTAACCTGATCGTAATCCAACAGATTTTTACGGATACCGAAGTTGTTACTCTCGATCTTCATCTGCGCCTTCTCGATGGCATTTGTCAGCATCTTGTGCTGGATCTCCTCGCCCTCGGGAACGCCCAGCGCGTTAAACATGCTCATGAGCTTTTCAGATCCGAACAGACGCATCAGGTCATCTTCCAGTGAAATATAAAATTTGGACTCACCGGGATCGCCCTGACGGCCGGAACGACCGCGCAGCTGATTGTCGATACGGCGTGACTCATGACGTTCCGTACCGATGATCTTCAGACCACCGGCCGCAACTGCCTCCTCATCCAGCTTGATATCCGTACCACGACCCGCCATGTTCGTAGCGATCGTGACGGTGCCATGCTCTCCGGCGTGAGATACAATCTCAGCCTCCATCTCATGGAACTTCGCGTTCAGTACCTGATGCTTGATGCCCTCTTTATTTAACATCTTTGAAAGCAGCTCGGAAGTCTCGATGGTGATTGTGCCGACGAGCACCGGCTGTCCCTTTGCGTGGGAAGCCTTTACATCCTCCACAACTGCATGGAATTTCTCTTTTTTTGTCTTGTATACGGCATCCTGATGGTCGACACGGATCACCGGACGGTTCGTGGGAATCTCCACAACGTCCATTCCGTAAATATCACGGAACTCCTTTTCCTCCGTGAGGGCCGTACCGGTCATACCGGCCTTCTTGTCAAATTTATTAAAGAAGTTCTGGAAAGTGATCGTAGCAAGCGTGCGGCTCTCACGTTTTACCTTCACATGCTCCTTCGCCTCTATCGCCTGATGCAGACCGTCTGAATAACGACGTCCGGGCATAATACGTCCGGTAAACTCATCGACGATAAGCACCTCATCATCCTTTACCACATAGTCCTTATCACGGAACATGAGATTGTGTGCACGCAGCGCAAGAATAATGTTATGCTGAATCTCCAGATTTTCCGCGTCTGCCAGATTCTCGATCTTAAAAAACTTCTCAACCTTCTCGACACCCTGTGCTGTCAGGTTGATCACTTTATCTTTCTCATTGACGATAAAGTCTCCGGTCTCCTCGATCTCAACACCCATGATGGCATCCATCTTATTGAACTCTCCGCTGGCCTCACCGCGCTGCATCTGGCGTGCCAGTATGTCGCATGCCTCATACAGTCTGGTAGACTTGCCGCTCTGTCCGGAGATGATCAGCGGTGTACGGGCCTCGTCGATCAGCACGGAATCGACCTCATCGATGATGACATAATGCAGCCCCCGCTGCACCAGCTGTTCCTTGTAAATGACCATGTTGTCACGCAGATAGTCAAATCCCAGCTCGTTGTTCGTCACATAAGTAATATCACAGTTGTACATTTCACGGCGTTCGTCATTGTCCATGCTGTTCAATACACAACCGACCTTCAGACCTAAAAACTCGTGAATCTTGCCCATCTCATCCGCGTCACGCTTTGCCAGATAGTCATTGACTGTGACGATATGGACACCCTTGCCCTCCAGCGCGTTTAAGTATGCGGGCAGTGTCGCCACCAGAGTCTTTCCTTCACCGGTACGCATCTCGGCGATTCGTCCCTGATGAAGCACGATTCCTCCGATCAGCTGCACACGGTAATGCTCCATACCGAGCACTCGCACTGCCGCCTCGCGGACAAGCGCATATGCCTCTACCAGAAGATCATCCAGTGTCTCACCGTTTGCCAGACGCTCCTTAAACTCCTTTGTCTTGTCTGCCATCTGTTCATCGGTCATTGCCTGCATCTGCGGGCGCAATGCCTCGATCTTATCCACCAGCGGCAAAATCCGCTTGATCTCACGCTCACTGTGAGTTCCAAACATTTTTTCTATCAGGTTCATATAATAATACTCCTAACTATGTCCGGTAATGTTGCTTACCTTTTTCGTCTTGCGCCCATTAGATCATGAGCGATATCAGCCCATGATCTAATTCGCCGCTCGTCAATCATGCCAGCATGTTGACTCGTTTGCGCTCATTATATCTTAACACGATTGCACGCATTTCACAAGTGGCAGTCATGTAAAGGTTTTGTGAACGTTTTGTGACGCTATTGCATATTTTTATACGACATGTTAAAATAGCGTGAATTGTATACAAACACGAAAAAGGAGGACTACTATGAGCTACACATATAAGACAACCGGCACCTGCTCCACAAAAATCGAGCTGGAGCTGGACGGCGATGTCGTACACAACGTTAAATTTACCGGAGGATGCGACGGTAACCTGAAAGCGATCCCCGCACTTGTTGAGGGTCTGACCGTGACTGAGATCGAGCAGAAGATCGGTGGCATCCACTGCGGTTTTAAGAACACCTCCTGCGGCGATCAGCTGGCGAAGGCGTGCCGGGCGGCACTGGATGCAAGCCAGAGCTAAAACAAATTATACAAAAAATGCACGCATAGGTTGCTCGATTCCCCTTCCCTCGTCGCGCCCTTTCTATTCTTCATCTACGCAAGAATGAAGGTGCTTGCTCGGTCGGGCAAAATCGCAACCTTATGCGTGCATTTTTTTACTATTTTCCTATTCTTTCTTGCTTCGCGCTGCCAACCGAAGATCCGGACATATTTCATCAACTGCGACTTTTGTCTGGCGAAGTGCGAGCGATTCGATAGCCTTCTTCATGTCATAGCTGAAAGCCGCAGGCTATGTGTGCGAAGGAACCTACCGAACTGCCACTGGCAGTTCGCCACGGATGCATGGCAACATCGAGCCAAGGCTGAAGGATTCGCGAGACACCGACAGGCAATCGGAGCAGTCTGATGAAAGGCTGTCCGGAGATACGGCGGCAGTGCCTACAAAGAAAACAGCTCCCCTTTGCGGGAGCTGCCTCCAACTAAATTCAAGCCACTTTTAGTCTGCCTCGTATCTTCCGAGAAATTCCTGAAGTCTCTCATTGCCGGCATCAAATACTTCCTCCGGCGTGCCCTCATGCACGATCACTCCATGCTCCATAAAGATGATATGATCCGCCACGTTCCTGGCAAAATTCATCTCGTGCGTCACAATCACCATTGTCATATGCTCTGCCGCCAGAGACTTAATCACGCGCAGAATGTCCCCGGTCAGTTCCGGGTCAAGCGCCGAGGTCGGCTCATCGAAAAACAGGATCTTCGGATTCATTGCCAGCGCCCGCGCAATCGACACACGCTGCTGCTGTCCACCGGAGAGCTGATACGGATACGCATCCGCCTTATCGGCAAGCCCCATTTTCTCAAGCAATGCCCGAGCCTCTTTTTCCACCTCTGCCCGCTCCCGTTTCTGCACACGGATCGGCGCATCCATGACATTTTTTAACACGGAATAATGGGGGAAAAGATGAAAATTCTGAAATACCATGCCATAATCCCGGCGAATCTCTTTTAACGCGGTATTGTCCGCATAATGCACCGCGCCCGTCTCATCCGTCCACGCAGCCCTGCCGCCGACATACTCGATCTCTCCGCTGTCAATCGTCTCCAGCATCACCGCACAACGCATGATCGTGGATTTGCCGGAGCCGGATGGTCCGATGATCGCCAGCACCTCGCCCTCTTTGACAGACAGTGAAATATCCTTCAACACTTCCAGACCATCGAAGCTCTTTTTGATGTGTTCCATTCTTAATATATCCATGCTCCGCTTCTCCTATCTGTAGTAATTCAACTTTTCTTCCAGCTTTGTCATACCCGTGGATACCAGCCAGTTGAAAATAAAATAAAAGACTGCTGCCACCACAAATGGTACAAAGGTCGTCTCCTTCGCCGCAATCTGCTTGGCGATCGTAAACATCTCCATGTAGGCCAGAGAAAAGGCAAGCGATGTATCCTTGACCAGCGTTACCATCTCATTGGTAATCGCCGGCAGCACGCGCTTGATGACCTGCGGAAGGATAATATGTATGAATGTCTGCGCTTTTGTGTAGCCCAGCACCTCTGCCGCCTCATACTGTCCCTTCGGCATCGATTCGATACCGGAACGGTAGATCTCCGCAAAATATGCCGCGTAATTGATCGAAAACGCAATGATGATCGCCGGATAACGGAACCCGCCGATATCTGCTCCCCACAAATAGAACGGTCCGTAAAAAACAACCATGAGCTGCAGCATCAAAGGAGTTCCCCTCATAATATCAATATACAGCTTGGTAATGCCGCGCACAACGCGAAAACGCCCAAAAAGCTCCACCTTAGACATGCGGCCAAAGGCAATCAGAAAGCCAAGCGGCAGGGAGAAAAGTAAAGTCCAACAGAAAATACTGATGGACTTTAGCATTCCTCCCGCCAGCTGCTGAAAAATCATAGCGGTAGACATAAATAGATTCCTCCCGGAGCCATAACAGCTCCCTTTCTCTTATTATTTTCCAATACAGATCAGATCAGCAATATCGTACTTCTCTGCCAGCTCTTCAATCGTTCCGTTCTCTGCCAGCTTAGTCAGATCCGCATCCACGGTCTCACACAGCTTCGTATTTCCTTTCTTGAAGCCGACTGCGTATTTCTCGGAATTTAACACCTCGGGTAAAATCGTATAGCCCTCCCCACGTGTCTTGATCTGATAATTTGCCACACCGACATCCATTGCAACCGCATCGACAGAACCTGCCTGCAGTTCCACAAAGGCGCTGTTATAATCCGCGAACTCCTGCAAACCTGCAAAGGTCTCTGCCAGTTTGGCCTGATCCTCCTGAAGCAGTGTCAATGCAGCGCTTGCCGCCTGCACACCAACTGTCTTTCCCGCCAGATCTTCCAGCGTGCTGATACCGGAATCCTCAGCGACAACGATCACCTGACTGTTGTCCACATAAGGCTGTGACCATGTATAGTCATCTTCTCTGCCATCCACGGTAAAACCGTTCCAGATACAGTCGATGGCACCGCTCTCCAGCTCCATATCCTTAGAATCCCAGTCAATCGGCTTCTTTTCAAGCGTCCAGCCTTCCATCTCACACACTTTTTCAGCAAGCTCCAGATCAAATCCGGTATACTCCCCGTTATCATCCATGTATCCGTAAGGCGGATACTCAGCATCAAAGCCTACGGTAAATGTATTGTCTCCTCCTTTGGAACCACAGCCGGTCAACATCCCGGCAGCCATTGCAGTTACTAAAAGTGCTGCGATTACTTTATTCTTTTTCATCTGGTCTTCCTCCTGCTATTGCGTTTTTGTAACACTTTACCTCGGTGACATGCTATCACAGCCATCTGCCGCTGTCAATGCCAACTGCCATTTTTATTACTTTATTACGATTGTAGCCCCAGCGCTTCTTCCGCCTGATTGCGCTCCCTGATATTTTCCAGTTTATTCTGAACATATCTGATCCATTCATCATCCGGCTGTAAAATATGCGCGCCGTATTTAAACAAACCGCTGGGCAGTTCCATGGAACGCAAAATATTCGCACGCATCACGACACGAAGCTGCTGCAGCCTGTCCTCATAAATGATAGTGACGGGTCTCCAGTCACTCTCCGGTATGCTGTCTGAACAGACAAAACCAATACCGTTCTCGCTGTAATTGCGCACGACAATCTCCCGTTCCTTATCATCCATGACTGTTCGCATGATGGCGTGCATCTCTGTTCGAATACGCGGCTCTCCACGACGGTTAACGCGCACACTGTCACGCTTTGTTGTCAGCAGATGGCACATTTTCCCCTGATAAATGTCCTTGCGGATGCGGCAGCCGCTCCATCCGAACGCCTGCCGGTCGGAGTTTACATAAAAAACAAGGATCTGAATTTTCGGACTCGAAAAGTCTATGATCTGACCTTTGTACTTGACCGGTGTCAGATAAAGACCATCGTCCCGCGTCGCAACAACGATCGCCAGACACTCAAATTTCATATCACCCTTCATCACGCGAATCTGAATCGTCGCATTTGCCGGTATTTCTCCTATTTTCATTGCATATTCCTCCATTTATCATGCGTATAGATCAGGCAGTTCTTGCCATGCTCTTTCCCGTAATACATCCGGCTGTCTGCCAGAGCAATCAGCTCATCGATCTCCTTTGCCTCGCCGGATGCAGCTGCCCCGACTGTAGCCGTAAAACAGATTTCTCCCTTTTCCACCGGCACAAGGAGCGTACTGATCTGCTGCCGAAGCGATTCCATCTGTTGAATCTTCTCCTCGCGGCCCAGCCTCGCGTCACTGTAGACAACTACAAACTCCTCGCCGCCCCACCGGACCGGCAAAAAATGATCCAGCTTATATTTCAATTGGGTGAGCAGCTCACCGATGCTCTCCAGCACCCG
>JALELN010000084.1 GCA_022771765.1 Lachnospiraceae bacterium
GTGTCCGGCTCTGATGCAGCATGAGACTACAAATATATTAGGAAAACGGAGGTGTACGGTTTTGGCAAACATTAAATCTGCTAAGAAGAGAATTCTTGTAACTGAGAAGAAAGCTGCAAGAAATAAAGCAATCAGATCTAAGGTAAAGACATCTATCAAGAAAGTAGACGCTGCGATCGCTGCTAAGGATCAGGCTGCTGCTACCGAGGCTTTACAGGCTGCTATCGGTGAGATCAGCAAAGCTACTTCCAAAGGTGTTTATCACAAAAATACTTCTTCCAGAAAGATTTCCCGTCTGACAAAGGCTGTCAACAAGATGGCTTAATTCGCTGGTCGAAGCATATAAATTTTTACATTAACCCACAAATACAAGTCCGGTAAGAGTTCACCCCTTATCGGACTTCTTTGTTTTTATCTATACTCCCGCTCTCTACTGGCCTCCATGATGACCAGCTCCACCGCGATCTGTTCATTCATCTGACCGGTCTTCACCGCAGTCTCCATCTCCACGCTGTAGTTTAATATTTTTTTGATGCTGTCAATAGAGAGGCGTGACGCCTGCCCCAGCGACCGGCTCACCGCGAAGGGCGGAATGCCTGCTGCCTTCGCCATTGCGCTGTTATTTGTTCCCTTGCGCTTCAGGTCCTTGAGCTGCAATAAAATATTGTACTGCCTTGTGATGAGAAAAAGAATACGCATGGGCGGCTCCTTCAGCGCCAGAAGGTCATAGTACATCTCCAACGCATCCTTTCTGCGACACTCGATGATGGCGCTCACCATGTCAAAAATCTTATTTGTGACCGCCTGTGGACAGACTGCCTCCACGTCCAGAAGTTCAATGACATCCTTATCCATACAGTAACAGATGAGCTTTTCCATCTCCCGGTCCAGTGTTCCCATATCCATGCCCACCCGGTCAAAAAACTCCTGCATGGCAGCCTTTGTAATATTCTTATTTTCCCGCTTCAATCGCCCGAGCATCCAGCGCGTCAACAGTTCCTGATTCTGTGCCGCGAACTCCACGATTTTCCCGTGATCCTTTAGCGCCTTGAACATTTTGCTGCGCTTGTCAACATCCGATTCCACAAACACAAAGGTCGTTGTTTCCGGCACTTGCGCCATATACTCAGCGAGGTCTTCCGCCCCACTTTTGAAAAACCCGGAATCCTCCACCATGATCAGACGATGATCCGCAAAAAACGGCATCGTCTCCGCCAGATCGATCAATTCCTTCGGATTCGTCTCTTTTCCCTGATAAAAAGCGGCGTTCATCGTATCTCCCTCTGTCCAGAGCGCTTTTTTCAACTTATCCTTATACTGTTTTTTCAGATAAGCCTCCTCGCCGTAGAGCAGGTAAGCAGTCTTAAATTTTTGATTCTTGATATCCTCGTCAATGGTTCGCATAGACACCTTTTCCTTTTAATTTTTTCTGTGCATGGACATACAGACAGAGCTGCGCCAGAAATGTGATCGTCCATGTGATCGGATAAGACAGATATACGGTTGATATCCTATGAAACTGCGGAATCTGAAAGACCGTCGCGATCCACACAAGACGCAGTCCGCAGGCACCCACCAGAGAGATGATCATCGGTCCCAGCGAATAACCCATCCCACGCAGCACACCCACAACTACATCCATCATACCACAAAGCGCGTAGGTAAGCAAAATGATCGCCATACGCACCATTCCCGCTTCGATCACCTCTGCACTGCCCGAGTAGATGTGAAGCAGCGGACGACCGAAACCGTACATCAGCCAGCCAAGCACCACACCTGTCACAATCACACAGCTCTCGGCAGTAAAGAGAATCTTTCCGATGCGTTCTCTCTTTCCTGCTCCTACATTCTGACTCGTGAAGGAGATCGCTGCCTGATGAAACGCATTCATCGCCACATAGACAAAGCCCTCCAGATTCATCGCCGCGGAATTTCCCGCCACCACGATCTCCCCGAAAATATTAACGGAGGACTGGATCACTACATTGGACAGGGCAAACACTGCCCCCTGAAAGCCTGCCGGAAGTCCCACGCACACGATCTGTATCAGCTTCTCCCGATAGATGCGAAGTTTTCCCGGAATCAGACGGATTCCACCCTGCTCCCGCATCATGCAGCGCACCACCAGAAATGCGGAGATACACTGGGAGATCACTGTCGCCAGCCCGACACCTGCCACATCCATTTCCAGGGCTATCACAAAGATCAGATTCAATATCACATTGATCACGCCCGCCGTCATCAGA
>JALELN010000173.1 GCA_022771765.1 Lachnospiraceae bacterium
GATACGGGGCTGTTTTTATATTCCTACTTTTCCGATAGGCTTTTCGTTGAATGTATCATATCCTATATTTTCCTATCTGTCAAGTAGGAAAACAAAATAAATAGACAAATTATTTATTTTTCTGATTTACCAGCTGTTCCAGCGTTGTGCCGTCCACATAATCATTGATTGTCTGCCACAAGCCTTCCCAGAACTTCAGTGTCATGCATTCTTCCTGACGCTCACATCGGTTCGGCGTATCCTCCAGACAGGCGATCGGCGCCAGTGATCCCTCTGTTGTACGCAAAATGTCGCCCACCGTGTAATCCGCCGGTGACTTTGAAAGCAGGTATCCACCGTTGTTCCCACGGAAGCTGCGCACATAGCCCGCCCGGGTCAAAAGCGGCATGATCTGCTCCATATATTTCAAGGTGATCCCCTGCCGCTCGGAAATCTCCTTTAACGGAATCGCCTCTCCCTCATCGTGTTGTGCCAGATCGATCATAATACGCAGCGCATAGCGCCCCTTTGTTGAAATCTTCATATATTCTCACACTCCTGTCGTTTATTGTTTCATAGTTGCTCCGTATCTTCTAAGATACATATAAGATACAGGTGCATTATTCCTAGTAATCTTATAGGTTATAGAAACAATCTACCGCATTTGTGTGGAATTGTCAATCGGAAAAAAGGGATGTTGACAAATATTTCATCCCATTATCCGGCATGATAACAACTATATTTTTATCCTTATTTTGCTGTTTTTGTGCCAATTCCTTTGCCACAAACAATGCTGCCGCAGATGAAGTTCCGATCAATATGCCATCTGTTGCCACCACATCTCTTGCCACTTCGTATGCCTGCTGCGTACTCACATCCATATACGAATCATAAACCTGTTTTGACACAAACTCAGGAATGTCTTCATCCGCAACCCCTTGAAACGGTAAAACTCCATCGATGATCTCCGCATTCGGATTATCATCCGTCAGGCGGGACTGAGGTGCCGGCTGTGCCAGTACGATCTGTATATGGGGGTTTCTTTCTTTTAAATATTTTGACAATCCCGCTGCCGTTCCACCAGTTCCGGTCATACAGATCAGAATATCTACATTTCCGTCTGTATCATTCCAGATTTCAGGTCCTGTTGTCAGGATATGTGCCTCCGGGTTTTTCAGATTAGATGCCTGATTGATAAAATAATGCTTCTCCTTCTGCTTGTCACAGTAGGCATAGATTTCTTTTAACGTTGCTTCTCTCTCCGGCTCGTGCCACCCCGACTTTCTTTCTTCCTCTGTTCGTATACCCAATGCATCCCTGTAATCCAGCAGTTTTGCTCCATACGCTTCTAAAAGCTGTCTCCGCTCCTTTGATGCGCCGCGCTCCAGAAAGATTTCTGTTTTATATCCTCTAGAAGCAGCAAATGCAGCCAAACTGATACCTGTATTGCCACTTGTCTGTTCAACGATCGTATCTCCTGGATGGATCTCGCCCTTTTCTTCTGCATCCAGTATCATATTCCATGCCGCACGATCCTTTACGCTTCCTGTTGGATTGAGATATTCAAGTTTTGCAAGGATATTCGCTTGTAAATGATGCTTTTTTTCAAAATTCTGTAATTCCATAATTGGCGTATGTCCTACCAATTCATAGATCCCATACTTTATATTCCCCATTTCTATCCTTCCCTCTCACCATTTTTATTTACCTGCCATATACCAAAAACAATAAAAACAGCTCCAAGCGCTGTCATCAGAGTTACCGGCTCATGTAGAAACAAGATTCCGCCTGTCATCGAACAAATGGTACATATTGCACCAAATACCGAAATCTTAACAACTGGCAGTTTTTCAGCCGCATAATTTGCCAGCATGTTTGCTCCGACGGAACTGCATATTCCTAGCGCAAGCACCGGTATCCAGAACCGCAGCGTGGACAGAGGTTTTGCCAAAGCAGTAACATCTCCCCGTATATGAATGATTCCGGCTATGCTGAAGGCAACTCCAGATACAAAAAGTACAACATACGTCCTTTCAAATGCGCTATAAATACCGGCAATACTCCGATTAATCACACGAAACACTGCGGAGCAGATACAGCCACCCATCAGCAAAACGATTCCAACCGGCTGGATTTCTCCGGCAATTCCTTCTGACACAGTGATCATGATCACACCAGCAACTGCAACGATAGAAAAGAATATCTGTTTTTTTGTTGGAATCTCCCGAAGGAAAATCGCCGCAAAAAGAGTGGAAATAATAGGCGAAACAGCTAAGATCACTCCCGAACATGTGACATTTGTAAAAACGATCCCGTAACTTTCACAATAAAAATAGACCAGTTCGATCACACCAAGTGCCAGCAAACGGTTCAAGCAGGGTTTACGCAGATTTAACGTTTCCTTCCCTAGAATAATCAGTGCACTCATCACAAAAATCGCAGAAAGGAATCGAATCGCAAGCACTATCTGAGGAACCGCCACGCTGATCGCAACCTGTGTCAGCGTATTACTGAAACCCCAGATAATATTTCCTGCTGCAGCTGCGATATAAGGCAGCCATGCGTCATCGAACCTTTTTTTCGTACGTCCATTAGATACTGTAATCATAATCCGGCAGTAATCTCCTTAAAAATCTTCTCGTCTGTTCTTGCTTCGGATTCGTAAATATCTCCTTGGAGGTACCTTCTTCCACCACTACACCATCTTCCATGTACACAACATGGTTGGCCACTTCCTGTGCAAATCCCATCTCATGAGTCACAACGACCATCGTTGTACCCTCTGCGGCAAGTTTTTTCATAACATCAAGCACTTCACCTGTCAATTCCGGATCGAGTGCTGATGTTGGCTCATCAAACAAAATGACTTCCGGATTGGTAGCCATCGCTCTTGCGATCGCCACACGCTGCTGCTGCCCTCCTGAAAGCTGATCCGGATAATAGCCTGCCCGATTCAGCATTCCAACCTTTTCCAGCATTTCAAGTGCCGTCTGTTTCGCCTGTGCATACGGGATCTTTCTTGCCACTGTCTGACCGATCATCACATTTTCCAATACAGTCTTATTTCTGAACAGATGATAACCCTGAAAAACAAAACCCATCTTCATGCGAAGCTTGCGTATTTCCTTTTTCGTAACTTTTGTGATATCCTTTTGAAAATCATCGAATATGATCTCGCCCTGATCCGCATGTTCCAAAAAGCTGATGCAGCGAAGCAGAGTTGTTTTTCCGGAGCCGCTGCTGCCGAGAACCGCAATGACTTCACCTTTATCAACCTTAAAATCCACACCCTTCAGTACTTCATTGTGATCAAAGCTTTTATGTACATTTCTTACTTCAAGCATCTTTTTTCTCCTGTCCTACAAAAGTTCTGATTCCACCTGCAAAATATCATTAAAATAATTATTGGCGATCATAAATATACCCATGGTAGTGATCACAACAATTTCCGCTTCCGTGTATCTTTCCTTCAGTTGCTCAAACAATTCGTCCGGAACATTTTTGGGGTCACTTGCGATTGCTCTCGCATAAGCGATCAGCAGGCGTTCTTCCTCTGTAAAATCAAAAGAATCAAAATCATCTATCCCGTTTTTCTGTAGCAGTTTCGTGAAATAAGTACTGCATACAAGACAGTCATTCTGCAATGAGATCGCATACTCGTAAAAGTCTGCCGCCCGCTTCCCTACAATTTTCTGTAATTCCCGGTCGAGTTTATAGGATTCCAGTTCCAGGGCCTCAAAAGACGGGATATGATGCAACAGTGTCAGCTTTTCATTTGTGATACGGTAGCCGTCCGCCACATGGTCTGCAACAACTTTTTTTACTTCTTCATTTGCATGATCTAAATCAATCAGTGATATTCTAGCCATTTTATTCCTCCACTTGGACCGGTTTCTCACAGGTCATTTTCTTTTCTACAAATGCTTGCAGCCAGGTGAGTAATGTACAGATCAGCAGATAGATCACTGCAGCCTCACAGTATAGCGCAAACGGTTCATAATATCTTGCAGCAACCTGCTGCGCAACCGAAAACATCTCGATCAAGGTAATATTCGAAGCCAGAGATGTATCTTTGGTAAGTCCGATCAACGAATTAAATAACGGTGGGAATGCAATTTTTCCCGCCTGAGGCAAAACGATTCTCGCCATAAGCTGCGGATAGCTGAGTCCAACCATCAATGCAGCCTCCGTCTGTCCTTCGGGGACTGCCAGGATTGCCGAGCGAATCACCTCTGCATTATACGCAGCCAGATTCAATGAAAATGCTATGACCGCAGACGGAAATGCATCTAGCATGATCCCCAAAGACGGCAATCCGAAAAAGACAATGAACAGCTGCACCAACAAAGGAGTCCCTCGAAAGATCCAGATATAAAATCTTGCAAACTGCTTAAGTCCCTTCATATCTGCAATCTGTACCAATGCCAGAAACAAAGCCAATATCAGCCCCAGCAGGAAAGAGCAGATCGTAAGCGGGATCGTAACCTTCAAACAGGGTATCAATATTTTGGGAAATGCTTCTATTAATATCTGTAATACTCTTTCACTCATCGTTTCCTTCCTTACTTACTGTAAATCCATGATCGTCTCAAAGTAATTATCTGCTGTGATCACAACTGCCATGCCTGTGATCACAACGATCTGTTCCTCCGTAAACGCAGCCTTCAGTCTTGTCTTCAGATCGTCTGAGATACTGTGTACATCATGCGCAATTGCTTTTCCGTATTCAATGATTAACTGCTCCTGCTCCGTGAACTCTGTCGTTTCAATATCAATTCCCTGATCTGCAAGACATTTTGTAAAATATCTTG
Source organism: Lachnospiraceae bacterium (assembly GCA_022771765.1). GTDB lineage: Bacteria > Bacillota > Clostridia > Lachnospirales > Lachnospiraceae > W0P33-017. Next base: position 4,791 of record JALELN010000173.1, read on the forward strand.
AGCAGACAACTGATCTGTTTTCCGTGGAAATCACATATTCCAACAAATCTCCCATTCTCTTTCCCACAAGACGCTGCAGTTCAGCGTCCATTCTCCAGCCGTTCTTTTCAACAGAATCATACACAACCGCGTTTTTCAAAAGTGTCGCACATTTCTCCGATTGTAACGCTCCCTCGCGTTCCGCAATAAATTTCTTTGCATCCTCTGATGCTTCTTCATAGGTGACCGGTGTGATCCATGGCATAGGTCATATCCTCCTTTTCTAATCCTTTCCTTTTTTTCTCCGTGATTTCATAGCTGCGATTGGTCTATTCAGCTATTCAGCCTGTGATTTTGTGTAATCTCCGTGGAAATACTTATCAGAAATTTCTGCCAGTTTTCCACTCTCTTTCAGTTCAGCTAAAGCAGCATTGATCTGCTCTAAAAGACGTGTCTCTCCCTTGCGGACCGGAATCGCGATCTGTTCTTCTGAATCCGGAATCACAAATCCGACTTCCAGTTCTGCATCCGGATGCTGTCCCAGATAATCTGCCAGAATCACGGAATTAAATGTACTGAAATCTGTTCTGCCTGCAAACAGCATATTTACCTGTTCCTCTGATGAATCAATCGGTACGATCTCTACACCCAATTCATTGAGTTCCTCTATGTAAGCATTGGTAGAATTGATCGCAACCTTCTTACCGTTTAAATCTTCCAGCGATTTGATATTCTGCGGATTTCCTTTCTTTACTACAACCTGACGTGAGTTAAAGAAATAAGGCTCTGAGAAATCATATTTTTCCTTTCTCTCATCGGTAACAGTCACATCATTGATCACTGTGTCCAGTCTTCCGCTGTCAACACCTGCCAGTAAGGAATCCCAATCGGACTCAACGAACTCTACCTCAACACCAAGGTACTCGGCAATATTCTGTGCAACCTCAACGTCATATCCAATCAATGTTCCATCATCGTCATGGTAGGTAAAGGGGGGATATGTTCCTTCCACACCGACTATAATTTTTCCAGCCTTCTGGATTGCTTCCAGCTCATCATCTGCTTCAGCAACTTCAGTCTGTGCCTTCACTTCTGTTGTCTCATTTGCTTCTGCTACTGTTTCTGTTGCTGCTTTTTCACTACTGCCGCATCCTGTAAGTAATGCTGCCACTGTCGCTACGCTTATCAACACATTTAAAATATTTTTCTTTTTCATAATTTTAATCTCCTTTTTTCTCTCAATTTTTTATCTATGGATTTCCTTTATCATGAATCCGGATCCATAGAAATGATGCCGAGTGGACTCGAACCACCAACTTCGGTTTTGCAAACCTATGCCATTCCTGCGGCTACAACATCCTTTTTGTTTCCCTACTTTTTATATAGGTTTTATGTGATTTATGGTGACAATTATACCCATCGACAATTTATATGTCAATGGGTATCCTGTCATTTGCTAATACCTGTTTTCTTTTACCTGTTATAGGTTTTAACTATAACATTTCAGTCATCATCGTTTTTTCCCTTGTCTATTACAAACCTACTCTTTTCA
>JALELN010000105.1 GCA_022771765.1 Lachnospiraceae bacterium
GTTGCGTAGGAAAAAGGATCATTCATGTTAGAGTATTAACTAATAGATTTACTATTTATATTAGTAACATGAATAAGAGAGTGAGTATTAACTATAGATGTAAACGTCAAATCGCTCGCCTTTCGTTAAAACCATTTTTAGTCCATACTTGAAAAAAGCAATAGATTTTTTCAAGGAGGAACTAAAGACTATGGATCAATGTACTCACGAAGTCCGTGCCGAATACTGGCGTGGAGTTATCAAGGCATGCGGACAGAGACCTGCTGGGCAGTCAGCCAAGAGTTGGATGGATGAAAACGGGATCTGCGAACAGAGCTATTATCACTGGCAGAGAAAATTCCGACAAGAAGCTTATCATCAAATGAAGGAGAATAGTGATGCTGTTCCGACAGTGGCAGAAAAAACGGAACTTTCTTTTGTGGAAATTCCCTATTGTTCTTCGCCAGAGACAAACGAACCAGTGATTTCGAACCGTCCGGTCGCTGTCATCAATACATCTGCACTGAAGATCGAGATCACCAATGATATTTCGGCTTCTCTTCTGAGTCAGATCATAAGGGAGGTGTCCCATGCTTGAAGATGCTGCCGGTATCCGCCGCGTAGTCCTCGCCTGTGGCACGGTTGACCTCAGAAAAGGTATTGACGGATTGGCAACGATCATAGGCGATAAGTACGGGCAGAATCCTTTTGAAAAAGGAACCCTTTTCCTGTTCTGCGGGAAACGCTCTGACCGGTGCAAGGGACTTTTATGGATGGGTACGGGTTTTCTGCTGCTTTATAAAAGATTCGAAGCTGGGAGACTGTCCTGGCCGCGAAATACACAGGAGGCTGCTGAGCTTACAGAAGACCAGTACCATTATCTGATGATGGGTTTAAATCCCTTGGATCCGAAGATCAAAGATGTCGATCCAAAAAAAATCTACTGAAATGATTGTGCAAAACAGAGAAAATACATCCCTGTTTTATCACATAAAAAATGTCTGTTTCCGTGTGAAACAGGTACGCTCGTGAAGGCTTCAGGCTGCCATCATGGGCATCGGAAGAAATATCTGAACCTTGAACACTCTATATTTCCAAGTGGCGGTATGTGGCATCTGTGCAGGGCTGGCGGTGTGGCAGAATGACGGTGATTGATTTTTGCCGAAATAGCAATTGATTCTATTTTCTGTTATACTTGTGCTATAAAGAAAGGCGGTCAGTATGTGCAGGAAATTCACACCGGATGAACTGAATACGATGGATCATGAGACCAAGAACGATGTCATCTGCCAGATGCAGGAGCGTCTTGACAGGCTGGAACACGACTATGAGAACCTCATGGAGCAGATACGTCTTGCAAACCAGCAGCGTTTCGGCCGCCAGACAGAAAAACTGGAGGATATCGCAGGTCAGCTCTCTTTTTTCAACGAAGCTGAAGCGAACTGTGATGAAAGTGCACCAGAGCCGACAATAGAGGCAGTCGTCGATACCGCCATGAAGTCTCCCAGAAAAGCGAAGAAAAAAGGACAACGCGAGGAGGACCTGAAGGATTTTCCGCAGGAGGAGATTCCCCATGATGTACCGGAAGAAAAGCTGAACGAGACTTTTGGAGAGGGTAACTGGAAAAGCATGCCGGATGAGGTTTTCTGGCAGCTTCGATTCGAACCTGCCCGGTGGATCGCTGAAAAGCATGTCGTCAAGGTTTATGTCGGGACAGATGGGCTGCATCAGGATGAATTTCTCCGCGGAGACCATCCTGTCACCTTGTTTAGGGGAAGTATTGCAACCCCTTCTCTGGAAGCTGCGATTATCAATTCCAAGTATGTAAACAGCAATCCGCTTGACCGTATTGCCAGGGATTTTCAGACCAATGGGCTGAACCTGTCCAAGCAGACCATGTCCAACTGGACCATATGGTCGGCAGAACGATATTTTCTTCCGGTATATGAACTGATGAAGAAAAGGCAACTGGAGGCGCATGTGAACCAGTGCGATGAAACAACCCTGGAAGTGATCCATGATGGCAGACCCGCCGGCAGCAAAAGTTATATGTGGGTTCACCTTACCGGAGAGCTCAGTCCAGTGCCGACGATCATCGTGTATGAATACCAGAAGACCCGGAACAGCGACCACCCCAAAGAGTACTATAAAGATTTTAACGGGGTTCTCATGACGGATGGGCTGGAACAATACCATAAACTGGCACGGGATCTGGAAGGGGTGACAAATGCAAACTGTTTTGCACATGCAAGACGCCATTTTGCCAATGCCATCAAGGCGATCGGTAAAGAAAACCAGAAAGCTATCCGGTCATCTATCGCATACAAGGCGCTCGTGAGGATTGGCGCCATTTATGATCTGGAGGGAGCCCTGAAAGACCTGACTCCAAAAGCACGATTAAAAGAACGGCAGGCCTCAATCAAACCGCTGGTTGAGGAGTTCTTTGCGTGGATCCGTGAAATACAGGCTGATCAGACGGTTCTGCCGAAAGGTGAAACGGCCAAAGGCCTGAACTACTGTCTGAATCAGGAGGAATATCTCAAGGTATTCCTGACCGATGGTGAAGTACCGATTGATGACTCAGCCAGTGAGCGGGCGCTGAGAAATTTCACAATCGGTCGCAAAAATTGGATGACCATAAATACGATACGCGGAGCACAGGCAAGTGCAGTTATCTACAGCCTTACAGAAACTGCCCGCGCGAACAATCTGAATGTTTATTATTATCTGGAACATTTGTTGACGGAACTGCCACCGCTCATACGTAAAAATGGAAATATAGAAGAATCAAAGCTGGAGCCGCTCATGCCGTGGTCGAAAACACTTCCGGCTGACTGCTACAGTAAGCGCCGCAAGTAAGCGGCGCTTCAATTTATAGGGAGCGAAGAATTTGACGTTTACTGAGTTCATCATGGACGTGCCCGCATATCTGCTGGTTAGACAGATTCTGCATGGCATAGCAGAGAAGATCCCTGGATACTGCCTGCACGATATTCTCCACAAATTTCGGACCATAGGATTCGATACGTTCCCATTTCTTAGTGGAGCCGATACCTTCATAGGTAACAGATTCGCCACCAAACTTATTCTCACCAATACGGGGCTTTACATAGCTGAGAATTCTACCGGACGGAAGCCTGATGAAAAGCATACCGCTCCTGTAAAAGAATTTAATTTCATGAATGCTCAACAACTCACTAATTCCTTTTTGTAAGTGTTTTGCATAAATATCAGCATAAAATTATGCTGTTTGAACCTTGATAAAACGATATCGAAAAATAAGCGCATAAGGGATCTGTATATCTGATCCACATTCATTGCTAAGACAGACAACGCAATTGATGACCTTGTTGTCTGATCCAGTTTACTGGTGATCAGACCAAGACCATATTTCTGCTTTGCAAGCGCAAATGCCCGCTCTATTTCTATCCGGTCTGCATTATCCGCATACTCAGTTTTCTTATCTGTTTTTGCGTTCTTGCGCGGTCTTCCAAGCGCCGGTCCTGATAAACGGATTCCGTACTCCTTGCAGAACTGCAGATTGGCTCTGTTCCG
>JALELN010000118.1 GCA_022771765.1 Lachnospiraceae bacterium
ATGCGAAAGCAGGGAAAAACATGTGTCGGAGCAGGTGTGACCGGTGAGATGCTGGTGTTTGTCGGAATGGATGATGAGGCGCTGGATGAATTTCTGGATGCCTGCAAAGCAGAGGCAATCGCACCGACTGCCTGCAAGGCGATCCTCACGCCGCATAACGCCGGATGGAGTGGAGAAAAACTTTATGCGGAGCTTGTGAAGGAGCGTCAGGCTATGCTGGGATGAGAAGCCGGTATCCTCTGAAACGCCGGGTATAAATATTTATAGTAGAAATCCTTGATTTCCCGTGGTAAACTATACTTATGGACATGAGCATTCTGGGATTTTACGCAAATATGAAAATGCTGGAACAAAAGGATGTGTTCCGGCATTTTTTTTGCAGTCTATCAAAAGAGCGACAACAGAAGATAGAAGCGATCAAGGCAGAGGGAGGCAGGTGCAGTTCGCTTGGTGCATGGGCACTGATGGATTACGGCTTGCAGCAGTTGTATGGCTTGCGCGAGCGGGAGATCACTATCACATACGGTGCACACGGAAAGCCTTATGTGAAAAACAGACCTGACATCCATTTTAATCTGTCCCATTCCGGTGACTATGTGCTGGCGGTCTTTGCGCCGGTGGATGTGGGCTGTGATGTCCAGCAGGTCACGCAGGATACGCGAAGTAAGCGTATCGCAGCGCGATTTTTTACAGAGAAGGAGCAGATGGCTATTGCGGACGGGATGGATTTTTACCGCATCTGGGTGCGCAAGGAGAGTTATATTAAATGTACCGGAGATGGTATGGCATGTGATCTGCGGTCGTTTTCCGTTGAGGAGGAGAAGAATATTCACTTTGCAGAGCATATCCTGCCGGGCTATGCAATGGCAGTCTGCTGTAAAAAGGGGGTGCCTCCGGTTGTTTGGAAAAAGGTTGATTTGAGTAATCTGATAGAAAACGAGGTATGAGTAATGGCAAAACAAAAGGAAGTAAAGACAAACGCGATGCGTATTTTAGAGCGAATGAAGATCCCGTTTACGCATCTGACCTATGAGTGCAAGGAGTTTGAGGATGGTATTCAGATCGCAGACATGCTGGGTCTGCCCCACGAAAAGGTATATAAGACACTGGTGACCGTGGGAGCGAGCAAAAATTATTTTGTGTTCGTCATTCCAATCGAGGCGGAGCTGGATCTGAAGGCGGCTGCGCGTTCTGTGGGAGAAAAATCCGTGGCGATGATCCACGTCAAGGAGATCAATCAGATCACAGGATATATCCGCGGCGGCTGTACGGCGATCGGCATGAAAAAACAGTATGTGACACGTGTGGATTCCTCTGCAGAGGCGCTTCAGACGATCATTGTCAGCGGTGGCAGGATTGGTTCACAGATCGAGCTTGCGCCGGCAGATTTACTTCGGGCAGCAAATGCGGAATATGCAGAGATCACGATGAAATAGTGAGTGGGTAAAAAAAGAACACCGGTAATCGGTGTTCTTTTTAATTATGCAAAAATTTTTACCACTGAATATCTTTGTATTTTTTACGAAGCCGTTTGTTCTGCATATAATTGCGAAATCGCTCGATGGCATTTTCCGGTGCCTTGCCATAGGCGATAGGATAGAGTACCAATGCCATGAGCAGAGCAGTCATCACATCAAAGACAGAGTGCTGTTTGATAAATACGGTCGCTAAGATGATGCTGCACATGAGTGTGAAGGAGCCGTATTTCACCAGCTTGTTATCGCGGAGATTTTCGCTCCGGGTAAGCGCGATGTGAGCGCCGATGGAGTTGAACACGTGGATGCTGGGGAACAGGTTCGTTGCAGTGTCTGTTGACCACAGCCAGCCCACGATCTGATCAAAAATGCCATCACCCAGAACGACACTGTTTCGCATGTAGTGACCATTCGGGTATACGGTAGATACAATGAGGAAAATGGTCATGCCCATATATAAAAAGGCACATGTCCGTAAATATTCCTGCTTGTCGTGAAGATAGGTATAGCAAAACGCAATTGCCACATAACCGAACCACAGGAAATAGGGAATACAGAAAATGGAGATGAACGGAATGGAGTCGTCCAGATCCATATGTATGACATGGAAATGAGTGGTTACCGTATTTTCCAGATAGCCAAACCATGGCAGATAGATGAGCCAGTATGCCTGCAGCAGAAGGTATCGGTATTTATAAATCAAATTCTTGAAGCTTGTTCCTTTCATGGTGATTCGTTTCATAGTTGTTCGTCCTCGCGTACTGAATTAAAAGACTGAATTTAAAGGTCTCAGAGACTGTAACGATGCATTGCGGTCACAGTCTTCAACAATATTGATATATTAGCACATGCATTTTTTGAAAACAATAAGCCGGGTAAAAAAAATTGCAACAAAAATAAATCCTGCACCGGAGTATTATATGGTGAAAATTGATAATTTATGTGCGTGCAGTCAACTGTAAAGTACGCTATTTCGATGCCACTTTTGGTAAAAATGTTGCAAACCGCGCGGCAGGAATTGAAATGCCACAGATGCGAAGCTATAATGGCATACAGGAAAACGGTGATGGAAAGCCCAGTGATTTCCGCCACCGTTTTATGATGGAACGAATATAAAAAAATGGAGGGTATTACAATGCAGGAACAATTAGTAGCAAAATTTAAGGAACTTTTTGGGGCGGACGGAGAGATCCGTACATACTTCGCGCCGGGGCGCGTAAACATGATCGGAGAGCATACTGATTACAACGGCGGACACGTATTTCCCTGCGCGCTGACGATCGGAACCTACGGCGTTGTCCGCAAGCGTGAGGACAACAGGCTGCGTTTTTATTCCATGAATTTTGAGAAGCTTGGCATTTTAGAGTCAACTCTGGATGATTTGAAACCTGATCCGGCTGCTGACTGGACGAATTACCCGAAGGGTGTCATCTGGGCGTTCGGCGAGAAGGGCATGAAGATCACCCAGGGTATGGATCTGTTACTTTTCGGAAATATCCCGAATGGCTCCGGACTCAGTTCTTCTGCATCGGTAGAGGTACTGACCGGATATATTCTGAAAGATTTTTATGGCTGCGATGTGACAAATCAGGATATTGCCTTGATCGGACAGTACTCCGAAAACAAATTTAACGGTGTCAATTGTGGCATCATGGATCAGTTTGCAATCGCCATGGGCAAAAAGGGCCATGCGATTTTCCTTGACACGGCAACGCTGGAGTACACCTATGCGCCCATCGAACTGAAGGACGCAAAGATCGTGATCTCCTGCTCAAACAAGAAGCGCGGTCTTGGTGATTCCAAGTATAATGAGCGCCGCGCCGAGTGTGAAAAGGCGCTGGAGGAAATTCAGCAGTATGTGGGCATCAGCAGTCTTGGCGATCTTAACGAGGAGGAATTTGAAAAATTCAAGTCAGCGATCAAGGACGAGGATCGTCAAAAGCGCGCAAGGCATGCGGTTTATGAGAATCAGCGCACGATCAAGGCAGTGGAGGCACTGAAAAATAATGATGTAGAGATGTTCGGAAAGCTTATGAACGAATCTCATGTGTCCCTGAGGGATGATTATGAAGTTACCGGCATAGAACTGGACACGCTGGCAGAGGAAGCATGGAAAGTAGACGGTGTGATCGGTTCGAGAATGACCGGCGCAGGCTTTGGCGGATGTTCTGTCAGCATTGTAAAAAATGATGCGGTGGACACCTTTATCGAACAGGTAGGAAAAGCGTACAAGGAAAAGATCGGCTACGCGGCAGACTTTTATGTAGTAGAGATCGGTGACGGTCCCACAAGACTGGCATAGTGCACATCTGACATCGTATTAGGAGGATAGGAAAAATGAGCGAAATGCAGGAAGTTCGGATAGAAAAAAATATTTTGAAACTCGTTGATTACGCGCTGGCAACACGGCTGATCGATCCGTTGGATACAACGTTTACGATCAACCGTCTACTGGAGCTGTTTGCGCTGGATGAGATGGATGAGGAGCTGGTGCGCGCATGGGAGGAAAGCCCCCGCATGACGCAGGAGCAGGCGGAGGATTGTCTGGAGACGGTGCTGGGCGAGTTGTGTGATGCTGCGTATGAAAAAGGCATTACGACTGAAAACAGTGTGGTTTTCAGAGATCTGTTTGACACAAAGATCATGAGCATGCTTATGCCGCGTCCCAGTGAGGTTATCAGTAATTTTGAGAATCTCTATGCGAACACATCACCGGAGGCTGCCACCGATTATTTTTATAAGCTGAGCTGTGACAGTAACTATATACGCCGTTACCGCATCAAAAAGGATCCAAAATGGACCGCGGACACAGAGTACGGTACGTTTGACATTACGGTCAACCTTTCCAAGCCGGAGAAGGATCCAAAGGCCATCGCAGCGGCGAAACTGGCAAAGCAGAGCGGTTATCCGAAGTGCCTGCTGTGCAAGGAAAATGAGGGCTATGCAGGCCGCGTCAATCACCCTGCCCGCCAGAATCATCGCGTGATTCCGGTGACGATCAATGGCAGCGGCTGGTGCTTCCAGTATTCACCGTATGTATATTACAATGAACACTGCATCGTGTTTAATTCAAAACACATTCCCATGAAGATCGAGCGCGCGACCTTTGGAAAGCTTTTGGATTTTGTGGAGCAGTTTCCCCACTATTTTGTGGGCAGCAACGCGGATCTGCCGATCGTCGGCGGTTCGATTCTCAGCCATGACCATTTTCAGGGCGGGCATTACGAGTTTGCGATGGCAAAGGCTCCTGTGGAACAAGAGATTCATTTTGCGGGCTTTGACGACATCAAGGCTGGGATTGTGAAATGGCCGATGTCCGTGATCCGTCTGGACAGCCCGGACAAGGAGCGTCTGATCGAGCTGGCGGATAAGATTCTTATGGCATGGCGCGGCTATACGGATGAGGCGGCATTTGTGTTTGCCGAGACCGACGGTGAGCCTCACAATACGATCACACCGATTGCCAGAAAACGGGGGGATCAGTTTGAACTGGATCTGGTGCTTCGCAATAATATCACGACCGAGGAGCATCCGTTGGGTGTTTTTCATCCCCATGCGAAGCTGCATCATATCAAGAAGGAGAACATTGGACTGATCGAGGTCATGGGTCTGGCAGTTCTTCCGGCGCGTCTCAAGGATGAGATGGCAGGTCTGGCGGAGGCAATTGTCTCCGGCAGGGATCTGCGCTCGGATGAGATGTTGGAAAAGCATGCTGACTGGGTGGATGAGTTCAAGCCGAAGTATGATTCCATCACAAAGGACAATGTGCATGATATTTTAAAGAAGGAGATCGGACTGGTATTCTCAGAGGTGTTGGAGGATGCCGGCGTGTACAAATGTACACCCGAGGGACGGGAGGCGTTCCTGAGATTCATTGAGAGAGTGTAATTGATAGAGTTTGAGTAATGTATTTGTTCAGGGGCAAAGTCATTTATCCTGAAAAGGGCAAAGTGGACTATCCCCAAAAACAGAATATGAAGATGAATAAGACCTTGTTTGGAACCATTTATGGGACTCCAAAAAGGTCTTTTTTCATCTTCATATTATAGGAGATAAACCTTGTAAATACAGGCATTAGAGAGTGTTTAGTATCAATGGTTATCTTCTTAATTCCCAGATTTATGAGAGTATATTCATTTTTGGGAAGCTGTTTTTGGGAGGATAATTTACATTGCCTTTTTTGATGGAAAAAACGATAATCCTGTTAGCCTCTGGACACTTGCCAAGTGCAATCAGGAGGAGTTTAAGTAAAGCGTTCCTATACAGATCTAATCAATATTTATGTGCGGGATGATAAGGTGACGGAAGCGTTTGTAAAGTCAGAGCCGGAGCAGACGAAGGGTATCTTCAAAGGGAAACAGCGTAAGGAGTTGCAGGAACAGGCGGAGCAGTTAAAGGCACAGATAGCCAGTATGAAGCAGTATTTATCAAGTATTGTGCAGGGTTATGGTTATAAGAATGTAAAGGAGCGAGAAAATAAAAGACAGAGCCATTATAATAGGAATGACAGAGGTGGCAGATAGGAGCAGATTATGGAGAAACATATCATTGGAAAAAACGGAATAGGGTACACACTTGGGGTAGACTCGAAAGCAAGCTTCTCATGGAAGGAAAATTAAATGAGTACCCGCATGAGGTTGATGAGGAGATTATTTGAAAGCAGATTGCAGAAAACTTTGGAATGCAGAAGCAGACAGTTAATAGCGTTGTGCGGGCTCTGAACAAAAGAGGCGTTTTACAGCTCACAGCCGGAAGAGAGGATAAGCGTGAGAAAATACTTGTACTCTTTCAGGCGTGTATGCGATTGTAGATGGTTTTTTTGTGGGCAATTGTTCCGTTCATGCGAAATTACGGCGGTTCATTCTGGGCTATGATTGCTAAGACAAAACGGTAGATAATGCACTAGAATACAGTAAGCGCCTAATATAAGGGTATATGTTATATATTTACCATAATAGTAGTAATCACATATGCCAGCATTTTACTATATGGCAGGTAGTCTATAGGATTGCCTGCTGTATTTATTTTCTTGGAAATTTGCATAATAATATACAAAAGAATGTTGACAATACAAATCCCGCGCCAATGGTGCGAGTTATATGTAAATTGTTAAGAAGTAATGATTGACAAGTAACAACGATGTCGTTACAATGGTATTGATTGGAGGGTGATATTTATGGAGAAATCAGCAACATTGAATTTACGTGTAAATCCAACATTAAAATCAGATGCAGAAACAATTCTTTCAAGACTGGGTATTCCTATGTCTACTGCTGTTGATATGTTTTTAAATCAGGTTGTATTGGTTGGCGGGATTCCTTTTTCGGTTACGGTACCTAAACCACCTGCTGATATTGATGTGACGCAGATGACAGAAGTGCAGTTACATGCAAAGCTTCAGCGGGGATATGATGATTACAAAGCGGGTAGAACACATAATGCTGCGGAAGCATTCACAAAATTTAGGGAGATTCATTCTTGATGGATAAATATGTAGTTGAAATTACTGATGAAGCTCTTGCTGATATGGCTGGAATATATAATTATATTGCAAACACACTATTGGCTCCGGAAAATGCTATGGGGCAGTATAATCGAATTGCAGAAGCCATCCTCACATTGGAAAGTTTTCCGGAACGATATCCGATATTTGATATAGAACCGGAACATGCATGGAAGATGCGTAGAATGGTAATTGACAACTACCTTGTTTGTTATATGGTTGATCCGGGAAAAGTGACGGTGACAGATGTACTGTATGGAGCATCAAATGTGCATGTCAGGTTACAGGAGCGATATCTATAACCATAGAGCATTATGAGTGAGTCATGGCAACACTTTGGCAACAGAAAATCAGTAAGCCAAAATAAAATGTGTAAATGAAGTAAAATATCTGCAAATTTTAAGAAAAACTTAAACAAAATAGTTTAAGACAAAATAACAACTTGCCGAGTTTGAATAGTCACAGGCAGTTATAACGAGAGAAGATTCGTTATGACTGCCTGTTTGCATAACTTTTCTATCTATGTTACAATATCTTTCATATGAGCAAAAACAAAAAAGAAAGTAAAAATAAAGAAGTAAATAAAGAAACAGCGCCTGCCGCAAAAAAGCAGGCACATCGGTCTTTGAAACGGAGAAACAGCCACATTCCCCGCTGGGATAAGCTGGACAATACCGCGCATCTGTTTCCGGTGATCGCAGGAGAGAGCATGACAAATACCTACCGTATTGCGGTTGAGCTGACGGAGGAGGTAGACGGCGTAAAGCTGCAGGAGGCATTAAATATCGTGCTTCCGAAGTTTGACCTGTTCAATGTGCGGATGCGCACCGGATTTTTCTGGTATTATTTTGAGGAAAACGGAAAGAAAGCGCCGACTGTGAAAGAGGAGCATACCTATCCCTGCAGATATATTCAGCCGAACAAAAACAGGGGTTATATGTTCCGTGTGCGATATTACAAAAAACGCATCAGTCTGGAGGTTTTTCATGTACTGACGGACGGCATGGGCGGTATCAATTTTTTGAAGGAACTGACCTATCAGTATCTGAGGCTGGTGCATCCCGAGCTTCGGGAAAAGGTCGGTGATGCTCTGAGTACGGATACTTCGCTGAACCGGGAGGACAGCTTTCTGCACAACTACCGCAGAAGCGCCAAAAAGGGCTACCAGTCGAAAAGAGCCTATCAGATCAAAGGGGAAAAGCTGGACTCGGAGGAGTTTGGTGTGATTCACGGTTACGTGAAGATTCCGGCGCTCAAGGAGGTCTGTCATAAATACGGGCTGACCATCAACGAGTATCTGGTAGCGACATATGTGTGGAGTATTTATAAAGAATGTCTGCATGGCATGACCAGTGACCGGGCGATCCGCGCGGCGGTCCCGGTCAATCTTCGCCCGTTTTTTGATTCCGTGACGACAAAAAATTTCTTTGTGATGGTATCCGCGGAGCTGGTGCCCGATCAGGAGAATCTATCCTTCGTGGATGTACTGGAGCGGGTGAAAACGAGCCTGCGCGCTCAGATCAATAAGGAGCATTTGGAGAAACTGTTTTCCTATAATGTGTCGAACCAGCAAAACCTCTTTGCCCGGGCTGTGCCGTTGTTTTTGAAAAATATTGCGATCCGTCTGGTATATACACAGTCGGCCCTGGCCAATTCCACGACGATTACGAATATCGGTAACATCAGACTGGAGCCGGAGTATGAGCCGTATGTGCAGATGTTCCATGCATTTCTTGCCATGAGTAAGGGACAGCTGTTAAAAGCGACGATCTGCTCCTATCAGGATACGCTGGCGATTACGTTCAGCTCGACGCTGGCAGAAGCGCATGTACAGCGCGCGTTTTTCAGGCAGCTGGCGGCTGACGGTCTGGAGGTAACAATAGAAAGTAATGGGGTGTATGTATGAGTAAGTGTAAGCAATGCGGTGTCTTTGTCCGCGACGACACGGGAGTCTGTCCGCTGTGCAAATGCGTGCTCGATGCCGATGGCGAAGCGGAAAATAAATATCCGGATATCTGGGCAAAAAATCATGTAATGAAGCTGCTTATCCGCATTTATCTGTTTGTGGCGATTGCGACGGAGAGTCTGTTAATTTTTTTAAATTATATCTATTTTAACGGTTTATACTGGAGCGTCATTGTCGGCGTAGTTCTGGCATATATTTATCTGACACTCGCCTATACGGTGAACTACAGCCGAGCCGGGTACCGCATGAAGATCATTGTGGGGGTGGCAGGAGGGATTCTGCTGCTCTATGTCATCGATCACGTGCTGGGCAATCGCGGCTGGTCGATCAACTATGTGTTTCCGGCGGCGCTTCTGGCAGTGGATGTGACAGTTCTGTTTCTGGTCATTTTTAACCGGAGAAACTGGCAGAGCTATCTGTGCTTTCAGATTGCGATGATTTTGTTCAGCTTCATACCTGTCATCTTAAGCCTGCTTGGATATATGACGGTTCCGTTTTTTGCATATCTGGCATTGGCAGTAGCAGTATTTCTGTTTCTGGGAACCGTGATCATCGGCGGCAAGCGTGCGACGACAGAACTGAAGAGAAGATTTCATATCAAATAGTAAGGAATGTAATTGTGACAGAAAATAAAGTAAGCCGGCAGGGAAAACTGATGCGGCAGGCGATCGCCATGCTGACGAAGGAAAACCTGATCGGGCAGAAGTTTAAAAATGGAGAAATACGAAAAAAAATTATAGAACCGGCAAAATTCTGGAAGTGTCCGGAATGTTTTACAAACACGATGGTGGAGCTTCCGAATTGTCAGGCAGAGCTTCTGGAGTTCGAGGAACCGAATCATGAAAAGGTGATTCTGCAGCTGCACGGAGGAGGCTATATCGGCGGTATGCGTCATGCGTACCGTTCCTTTGCGGGGCTGTACAACGAGGTGGGAAAACGCTACAGCGTGTTTACACCGGATTATCGGGTGGCACCGGAACATGTATTTCCGGCAGCACTTCTCGATGCGCTGGATGCCTATGAGTGGCTGTTGAAAAACGGCTACCGGGAGGATCAGATCATCGTTGCGGGAGACTCCGCCGGCGGTGGACTGGCGCTGGCGTTGTGTCTGTGCCTGAAAGAAAACGGCAGAGCACTTCCCTGTGGCATCGTTGCCATGTCACCGTGGACAGATATGACGGCCAGCGGACCTTCCTATGAGGAAAATTTTGAAAATGACCCGCTGTTTGGCGGTACGGAGGATTCCATGATTTACAACCGCGAATACGCGGCGGGGGAGGACCTGACCAATCCTTATCTATCGCCTCTGTTTGGAGAGTATGAGGGTTTTCCACCGATGCTTATCCAGGTGGGTTCCTATGAGATGTTATTATCTGATTCCGTACTTCTGGCACAGAAGGCAAAAGAGGCCGGAGTGAAGGTGCGGCTGAGTATTTATGAGGGAATGTTTCATGTGTTCCAGATGGCTCCGCTGACATTGCCCGAATGTAAGCGGGCATGGGTGGAAATCGGGCATTTTATTGATGAAATCAGCGGCGGGCATGAGCATGGAAAACAGGATGTGCAGGAAGTGAGTGAAGAAGTTGAACCGGAACGGAAAACCGGGACAGGGGAGTCGTGTGATGAAGATGACTGAGCCCTGTAAGCTATGTCCCCGCGCCTGTGGTGTCAGTCGCGCGGAGGGTGAGAAGGGAGCCTGTGGCGAGAGCGCGGTGATCCGGCTTGCAAGAGCGGCCCTGCATTTCTGGGAGGAACCCTGTATCAGCGGAACAAAAGGCAGCGGAGCAGTCTTTTTTAGCGGATGTCAGCTGCGGTGTGTGTACTGCCAGAACCAGCCGATTGCGCATGGGTCTGTGGGAAAGGAAATTTCATTTTCGCGCCTTGTGGACATCTTTTTTGAACTGCGGGACAAGGGTGCAAACAATATCAATCTGGTGACACCGGATCATTTTATCCCGCAGATTGCGGAGGCGATCGATGAAGCAAAAAAGAATGGTTTTTCACTGCCCTTCGTTTATAATACGGGCAGTTACGTTACCGTGGAGGCGCTGCGTATGCTGGATGGACGGATCGACATCTATCTGCCTGATCTGAAATATCTGGATGAGGTACATGCGGGGGAGTATTCCGGCGCACCGGATTATCCAGGAGTCGCGAAAGCGGCGCTTCAGGAGATGTATCGTCAGGTGGGTGCGGTACAGTTTACGCAGGTGCCCGGTGAGGAGGAGCCGATGCTACGGCGTGGAATGGTCGTTCGGCATTTATTATTGCCCGGAGCGCTTGCGGACGCAAAGAGAATCGTAGCGTATTTATACGATACTTATGGGGATGACATTTATATTAGTCTGATGAGTCAGTATACGCCGGGGGAAGCTGTTGCAGGGCACCCTGTTTTGCATAGGCGTGTGCGCAGAAAGGATTATGATGCGCTGGTGGATGAGGCGCTTCAGCTGGGAATTGAAAATGCCTTTATTCAGGAGGGCGGCGCGGCGGATGAGAGCTTTATTCCGGCGTTTGATTATGAGGGTGTGTAATAACGCTTGGGTATGATGTTGCAACAAAACAATACATGGAGGATATACAGTATATGCCAAATTATGATGACAATGAGTTTAAGGAAATTATAGAATCAGAAACCGGATCCGGTGAGACGGGATCTGCCGGAAATGACCGTCAGCATGGGAATGATGCAACAGATGCAAAGTGTTATATCTGCGGGCGGCCGGAGAGCGTGACCGGACCACTGATGCGCATCCCGAATAATATCTGCATCTGCAAGGACTGCATGCAAAAGACCTTTGACAGCATGAACAATGCCGGATTTCCGATAGGAGATATGGCATTTAGTTTTGGTGGCTTTCCGAATATGAACGTGACCGTAAATGAAGAACATACGGAAAATGACGATTCAAAAAAAGAAAAGCGGACCGGTGGTATGCCCAATATCAGCATGATCAATCTGTCCGATCTTGCGGGTATGATGCCCGGTATGCAGCGCGTGAAAAAGAAGAAGCCCAAAAAGGAAAAGCAGGTGGAGCCGGTACTGGATATCCATTCGATTCCGGCACCCCACAAGATTAAGGCAAAGCTGGATGAGTATGTGGTTGGTCAGGAGCATGCGAAAAAGGTTATGTCTGTGGCGGTTTACAACCACTATAAGCGCATTTTTTCCGAGGATGAGAAAAATGGTAATCAGGATGGCGTGGAGATCGAAAAGTCCAATATGCTCATGGTCGGTCCCACCGGCTGCGGAAAGACATATCTGGTGAAGACACTGGCGCAGCTTTTAGATGTGCCGCTGGCGATCACGGATGCGACCTCGTTGACGGAGGCGGGCTATATCGGTGACGATATCGAGAGTGTGGTCAGCAAGCTGCTGGCGGCTGCGGATAACGATGTGGAACGGGCGGAACACGGCATTATCTTTATCGATGAGATCGATAAGATTGCAAAAAAGAAAAACGCCCATCAGCGGGATGTGAGCGGCGAGAGCGTCCAGCAGGGAATGTTAAAGCTTCTGGAGGGCGCCGAGGTGGAGGTGCCGGTGGGCGCGTCCAGCAAAAACGCGATGGTGCCGATGGAGCTGGTCAACACGAAAAATATTCTCTTTATCTGCGGCGGTGCATTCCCGGAACTGGAGGATATCATCAAGGAGCGTCTGAACAAAAATTCCTCCATGGGATTTCAGGCAGATCTGAAGGATAAATATGACAATGAAGAAAATCTGCTGAAATACGTGACCGTTGAGGATATCCGCAAATTCGGTATGATCCCGGAGTTTATCGGACGTCTGCCGATCCTGTTTTCACTGGATGCGCTCACGGAGGATATGCTGGTACGTATCCTGACAGAGCCGAAAAACGCGATCGTCAAGCAGTACCAAAAACTCCTTTCCTACGATGAGGTGGCTCTGGAGTTTGAGCAGGATGCTCTTTATGCGATTGCAAAACGCGCCAAGGAAAAAGAAGTCGGTGCCCGGGCACTGCGTGCGATCATCGAGGAGTTCATGCTGGATATCATGTATGAGATTCCAAAGGATGACAATATCGGGCGGGTAGTCATCACCAGAGATTATATTGAAAATCACGGTGCGCCCAGAATTATCATGCGCGGTGTGCCGCAGATCGAGTCGGCAGGTTCCACAATATCGTAGAATAGAAGATCCGGTGGATTTGCAAAAGACAGGGTTCATATATGGAGATAGCAGGCAAAAGTGTATT
>JALELN010000128.1 GCA_022771765.1 Lachnospiraceae bacterium
CCATACGGCTCAGATTGCGCAATAAAACCAACATACGCATTCCATACAGATCGCTCGCCCATGCTTGTCTTCACAATGACCTCTTCAATTTCTTCCTTTACAGGGATCGTAATGTCAAAATCTCCGCTCTCAAAGATACCGAAGACTGCACTGAACCGAAATCCCACATACAGCTTGCCGTCCTGTTCCTTGGCAAAATACCCGCAGAAGCCTTCCGGAAATGACCCCGGATAAAAACCTGTCATATGCACTGCATGTTCGCTGACCTCCACGGAATCAATCCCCGCATTCTGGCATACCTTAAATCCGCCGATCTTCCATCCGAAACGCCCCAGCAAAAAAATGATGAGCAGTGTTGCCACTATGATCATAATGACCTTTACAAATTTTTTCATAACACTTTTCTTCCTTCCTGTTTGTTCGTGAACGATATTTTTTGCACGCTCTTTCATCTCACTCTTCATCAATTTTCCAAGGTATGCGTCCGTTCAGCCAGCCGTTTTTCTGCCAGTAAACTGTCTCTGCCGGTACATCTCCAGCTTGATTTTTTCTTGATAGTACCATCATCCGGAACATAAGACGGATATATGGTGACGGCTTTCCGCAGGATGCACGCTTGATCTTGCCGGCCAATCTGACCATATCCTTCATGATTTTCACCTTTTTGTCCTCTTTCACTTCTGCCCAGCAGGATGCCTGTACAGCCACACCGTATGTTTTTATATAGGGAACACCCCAATAGGCTAGCGTCCGTTTTACGGTCTTGATGGCCTGTCCTGCTCCCATTCCTGCTGTCGTCGAGATGACGACCGCCTTTTTGGAAAACATGTGTTTCCGGGGCCGATGCGGAATCCAGTATTGATAGAACAGATCGATGAACGCCTTCAGTGGCGCAGACGGTGCCATGCAATAATTCGGTGTCGTAAATATGAGCAGGTCTGCCTGCTCCATTGCATCGGCAATGCGCTTTTTTTCCTCATAAAACGGACATTTTTCTTCATCTTCAATACAGGTATAACAGCCCAGACAAAAATGATTCAGATCTCTTGGCAAAAAAAATTCTGTGATATTATCTTCTGTCTCTAATGTTTCCGCCAGTATTCTTCCTATATGATAAGTAGAACCCTTATGATTTTGTCCATGTATCATTGTAATCTTCATTGCAGATCTCACTCCTTCTTCTTCGCTTGCTCACAAACGCAGCTGTTTTATTTCTCCCACATTTTTACAATCCTCAGATATTTACAGAGATTGATGACTGCTCTTACGGCTTCATCCACGAGGACCGCCAAAAATACTCCAATGATTCCAAACTTGCAGACATATACGAAAAACGCTGCCACACCAACGATACATATCGTTCCGAACATCTGTGTGTAAAGCATCCACTTTGTATCACCACTTCCGCGGATCCCGTTTCCGATGATAATGTTTGCCGACTTTGAAATAATATTGATTCCACTGATCAGTAAATAAATACTGCATGTTGCTATAATGGAAGCATCTTTCGTAAACAAAGCCATGATCTGTTCCGGGATTGTCACATCCAAAATGATCATGATCACTGCAACAATCAGGCACAATCCATACGCGCAGATACACACGCCCTTGTACTGCGCCAGATCCTTCTTACCGGTTGCCTCTGAGGAAAGCGTCATCGTACCGCTTCCGATCGCTCCCACGATCACTACCGCCAGCACTTCCACACCGAAAACGATTGAGTATATTCCTGCGGCAAATTCATTGATCGTGTTCAGAATTCGGATCAGGCACAGATTTCCGATATTCCATGCAAAGTCTTCCAATGCTGTATTTACGCCAAGTTTTGCCGTCCGAAGATAGGTAGACAGCCTTGCAAGCTTTACTCCCCGAAATGAAGGTTTTGTTGTCAGTTTCTTGCTTGTAAAATATATGTATGCGATAAAGATCGCTCCTACAAATTCCGCAATCGTCGTTCCGATCGCAGCGCCTTTGATTCCAAGCGCCGGTAATCCCAGTTTGCCGTAGATCAGAATGTAATCCAGTATCATATTCAGTCCCGCACGGATCGCACCATATACAACCATCGGTTTTGTGTAGTTCGAGGTCTGCAATATGACATTCAGCGAACTGCCTAATCCCATCAGCAAAAACACCGGTGAGTAAAATCTGGCATAGCTGAGACACATCGGCATCAGATTGTCTGATACACCCATGAATCTGAATACAGGATCTGAAAAAAAGAGCCAGAAGAAAAACAGCATCACCGGTACGATGTTATTGTACTTGATCAAAGCACCTGCATATTCTTCTATGTTTTCTCTATCGTCTGCTCCGACACTCTGGCTGATCAGAATCGAAGCACCCGCCGCCAGTGAAAAACAAAATGAAATCGTCGTCCACATGGGTGAAGTCGTATTGGACAATGCACTCATATAGAGATTGTTTGCACGTCCGAGAAAGATCCTATCAATCAGCATCTGCAGCTGACTGATCAGATTGCTCAACATAATAGGGACTGCTATTGCAAGCAGTCTCCTTAGATATTCTTTATAATTCATTTCAAACATCCTCCATCGTTTGCCGTCTGCTCTGTAAAGCTCACTCGGATTTTCCCGCATCATCTTTTTTATTCCGGTTATCGAACAGGGTAGCAAGAGCCATTCCCCATAAAGGTCCTAGTGCAAATCCGATGGTGTGGTTGTCCCATAACCCACAGCCATTCAAGGCAACTCCCCAAAGGAGTCCCAGTGACAAACCGATGGCGATATGCTGCTCCGTTTCCTTTTCCTTTTTTTCCGACTTCCGCGTTCCCATTCCTGCACAGATGATCGCTACTGCCAAACCTGCAAAAATCCATGGCAATGCCGCCAACACAAAATCCTTCATATTCTGCCTCCGAACAAAATCAAATTCTGTGACTACAAGGTACATAACACAGTTACCAATCCTTTTCTCATTCCTATTGTACAGAATGAAACGCAGCAAATATAGGTCTGTTTTTCATGTGAATGTGTTAATTTTATAGAAAACAGAGCGAAAAGTATGGATCATTCCTCCAAAAATGTCCTTCGATATTGCGAGGGAGTTACTCCTTCCGCCTTCTTAAAGGCTTTTGTAAATACCCGGTAATCTGAATATCCTGCCCTTTCCGAAATTTCTGCAACTGCATAATCCGTAGATAACAGAAGCTTTTTCGCCTGCTCGATTCGGATATTTGTCAGGTATGACAGAAAATTAACACCGATCTCGTTTTTAAACAGCTGGCTGATATACTGTGCACTGAGATGGAATTTCTCTGCCAGGATGTTCAAACTGATCTCCTCGGTTAAATGCTCCTGCATATACCGCACGATTCCGACGATTGTATGCTCCCCTTCCTCATCCGCCTGTTCCATTTTTTTATTTTCAAAAATAGCCATCTTCAGATGATCGATGCAAGTGCCAAATTCTTCATAATCAACCGGCTTTAAGATATAATCTGTGATCTGAAGCCGGAGTGCTTCCCGACAGTAAGAAAAATCATCATAGCCGGAAACGATCACAAAGGCCATATCCGGATGCTTGATCCGGCTCATCTGGATCACTTTTAATCCATTTATGATCGGAATATTAATATCCATAATGACAAGATCCGGCAGGAGTGCGTCAATTTTTGTCAATGTCTCCATGCCGTCTGCTGCTTCACCCACAACCTCACAATCATGAGCCTCCCAGTCAAACAGCTTTTTAAAACCTTCTCGTATCACAATTTCATCATCCACCAGTAAAACTCTTATTTTTTTCATGATCCTTCCCCTAATAATAAATGGGCCGTCAGCCCGCCATCTGCATTTTCTGTATAATGAAGTCCGTATTCCTTCCCGCATAACAGCTTGATCCGCTTCTGCACATTGACCACACCGATGCTGTTGCCCTCCAGCTTTGTCTCCCGATCATAGTGAAGCAGCATCTCTTCGATCCGCGCCTTTTTTCCTTCATCAAAACCACTTCCGCTGTCCTTCACACAAACCTCTATTCCGGTCATGGTTTTGTGGGCAGAAATATGGATCTCTCCCTGATAACCCTTATTCTTTAATCCGTGAAGTAAACTGTTTTCCACAATCGGTTGTAAGATAAAATTAGGCACCGGATATTCGAACAAGGTTTCATCCATGTCGTAGGATACATGCAGCTTGGGGTAACGATAGCACATGAGTTCCAGATATGCCATGATCATCTCCATCTCCTCATCCAGCGTGATCATCGGCTCATTGACCTTGACACTGGACCGAAAAAAATCCACCAGCTTCATGATCAGATCCGCCACCTTTTTGTCTCCATCCAGCTGCGCCTGAATACGGATCGCATCCAGGGTATTGTAAAGGAAATGCGGGTTCACCTGACTTTTCAGATACAGCATAGACATTTTTTGTTCTGTCAGTTCCGCACGTAAAATACCCGGATTTTCAAGGGTCAGATAAAATGCCAGTGTCATGAGCGTAAGTCCCATTCCGCTGATCAGCCACGTAGGATGCATGCCCTGCAGCACACAGACAATACCTTCGATGGTCACGGCAATGCCTATGACAAAACGCTTCTTTGGATGTATCTGTTTCCAATTAAAAAGAAGCAGGCCCGCGCACAGCATAAGATAAAAGATCACGCTTGCATAACATACCACGCAGTAGCTGCCCGCCGAATAATTTCCTTCCGGTGTACGGATATATTCGATTTCTAATAGAAACACTCCTGCTTCCGCTAGCACCAAAAAAATTTTTGCCGCCAGATCCAGACTTCTCGCCTTTCCGGTCTCTTCCTCCACAAGTACCGCAATATACTTATAAAAGAGATACACGATAAACACCATGGATCCAATAAAAATACGGTGAACAATTCCATTCAGTAAAGCCGGTACCGTATCCAGATGGTTCACGGTATAGATCGTGATCCCATCAAATGCCAGATGTACCAGCAGCGCAACCAGCAGCACGGAAAAAATTCGGTGCAGCAATGTATGTTTTCTTTCCGCCCCAAAATAAACATATGCAATAAACGCGATCACAAGGATCAATGCAATCTCCATTCTAAGCATGATCAACTCTCCCCTTTTTGTATTCTTCTTCATAACGGTGAAGGTACCGAACAGTTCTTCTACTTCTTTACCAGCTCTGCAAATACCGCATCCCGGTCAAAGGTTCCCTCTTCAAAGCCCGGAATCTCTTTGATCGCCTTGCACAAGCTGACACTGAATCCCGTCAAAATAGCTCCAATTTCCTGCTCTGTATACGGGCATTCATCGGTTACGATCAAGGTAGCCAGTCCGTGTACAACAAACCACATGTCCCTGAAATAACGGTCCGCCGTAGCAGTTTCCATATGATAGGTCTCCTTCAAGGATTCTCTTACCAGATCCTGCGAATGCCCTAGTGCAGCCATAAAGCTGTTGGTGCCATTGGTTGGTGTCAGAAATAGCAGACGATAAAGCTCTGGCTCCTCTTTTGCAAAGCGGATGTATTGCATTCCCACACCATAGAAAGGCGGTGTCATATGAAGCCCCTCCTCGATATAACGGTCATAGATCTGTTCTGCAGCAACGCGCACCTCACGCTTTGCTTCTTCAATCGTATGAAAACAGGTAAACACCGGCTGCGTGGAAACGCCCAGTTCCGCTGCCAATGCCTTGGCAGTCAGCGCATCGATCCCATGCTCACGTACTACACGCATCGCTGCCTCTATCATCTCTCCTCTTGTATACTTATTTCTTGGAGCCATCTGATCTCTTCCTTTCGCAAAAATAGTCTATGATATATATTGTATGATATATATCATAGACTATTATATAAAACTCATTTTCTCATGTCAACAGGATGGTTCATACTTTTTACTTCACCCTTGCAGAAAGTTCCTCATAGATCGCCTTAGTAGCCGCCTCATCTTCTGCGCTGATCACGATCGTTTCTCCGTTTACTGTCAGGCGCACGCCTTGGCTGGTCTTATTATAGGCATACAACGTATAATCGCCAAACTCCTGATTATGAAACAACCCCATTCCGAGCTTGAAGGAACCGAAGCCCATCTCCCGGTCTCCTTTCCGGTATTGTTCCAGATATTCAATATCTTCAATCTCATCGTAACGAACTGTCAGATCACTCCAGCAGGCAGCTTCGACCGTAAAATCCGAATCATTGTATTGAATTTTAAAAGAACCGGTCGTTAAAAGCAATGCCACTGCCACAACAATAACTATTACAATCACCCGCACATACTTTCCTGTTGTCTTATATGGATTGTCAGCATCTTCCGTGTAAGTACCTGCCGCTTTCTGCTTTCTGTAATACAGATAGGAATACAGGATTGGTGCAAAAATCATAACCAGAAGCACCGGAAGAAATGTCACGAAAAATACCTGTTCCGGTATAAATGCCAGAATCAGTAATGCAAGTCCTGCAAGCACCCATACTTTGCCACCGAACCGATGTGTCATATTCCAGTTTTCATCGTTGCACAATGCCCACTTTACTTTAATTCCGAGTGTAAAATTTCGTCTGCACTTCGGCAGATAATTGCCGATCAGCATAAACAAAAGACCTAATAGTACAAATACAAAGAAAGTCAGATCATAGGGCAGATCAAACACCGCCTTCATACAAATACCGGTTGCAAAAAATGATATAATCGGCACAATCCAGAAAACCATTCCGATGGCTTTTTTGCTCTGATTCTGATTGCCGCGATCCTTCATTGTCACATACAAGCAAAGAAGATGCACTGCAAGCAGTAACACCGTCTGTATTCCGACAATCACCATCATATTTCCCGTCGTCAATCCACCGGTTACCTTCATTTCTTCTGTCCGCGTATTCACCAGTATCCAGAAGATCAATACCGGTAATGCAATCATCATTGATGATAAGACATATTTCCATTTTTGCTGTTTCATAATCATTCTCCTTTTAAATCAGAAATCCAAACCAGCACTTCCTCTAATACCGAAGTGTTTAGTTCATAATAAATAAATTTACCTTCCCTTGTGTCCCGCACCAGATCCGCATCCTTTAGGACTGATAAGTGCCTGGAGATTGCCGCCCCGGTGATATCGAACTGATCGGCAATTTCTCCCGCCGACAGTCGCCCCTTTTTCAGCAATCCCAATATTTCTCGCCTGATCGGATCATCCAATGCTTTTAATGTTTGTTGAACGCCCATCCATGCTCCTTTCATTTAACATTTAACTTAATCGTTAAATGTATTATAGATAAAACCGCCTCCATTGTCAAGTACTTTTTTGGAGGCGGTCAGAACATTCCTATCTCGTACCTCTATTCACGCCAATTTTTCCAGCCACTGATCTGCCAGTTCTTCGCAAAGTTCAAAGTCATATTCTTCCGCAGCTTCTTTCATCTGCCTTGACCATGTACACATCGGTTCCTGATCTGATACCTTTGTTAATGTTTGAATCAATTGTTCGATTGTCGTCGAATCCAGATCCACGATGGCTGCTGTAAGCTTTTGCAGAAGCTCTTTGATCTCAGCATCTGACATCGCGATTGTTTCCTGTACTGCCTCATTTCCTGTAAAATAAGGTTCCAGAATATCCTTCAATTCCGTATATTTTTCCAACAGTTCAGCATTATTTTGGCTGATAAACGAAACATCACCTGCCTTACCTGCCTTTTCGAGTTTTTCAGCCAGATCTCCCAACCGGCATGCTCCGATCTGTCTTGAGGAGCTCTTTAACGCATGCACTTCTGTCGTATATTGATTCCAATCACCCTTCTCATATAAATCACTGATCAGTTGTTTCTTTTTTTCAATATTTTTATAATATTGATTTAGTACTTCCTTATATACTTTGACACTTCCGATCATATGGATTGCTTCTTTCACATCCAGACCGGGTATGAGAAGCTCCTCCCGGGTTTGATTGGAAACGAGGCTTTCATCCCCTGACAACTCAATGATCTTATCTCCCGGCAGCCATGTTTTTACCATATTTAGTAATACACCAAGCTCTATCGGTTTGGGCATAAAGTCATTCATGCCTTCCACCAAAAACATCCCTTTTGCATTCTCTAACGCATTTGCGGTGAGGGCAATGATTGGAACGTCGTCATATTCCGGATGCATTCTTCTGATAATATGCGTTGTCTCAATGCCATCCATCTCCGGCATCATATGATCCATAAAAATAAGATCATACATTTGATTCGAAATTTTATCAATTGCTTCCGCACCACTGATTGCAGTATCTATCTGCGCATTTAATGGTTTTAATAACCCAACACAGACAGCCAGATTTACCTCATTATCATCCACAATTAAGATTTTCGCATTTGGAGCTTCAAAATCAATCTCCACCATGTCATCTTCATCTGGACGAATCACAAGTGTCTCATTATTCAGGATGCGCAGGATATTATAGGAATACAAAGGTTTATTGACAATAGATGCCCCGCAAATCGGACAATCATGCATATCCGCATAACCGTCTATCACAATAATCTTTCTGCCGGTTGTGTGATTAATAATTTCAATTAATTTCTCATCTAACAAATCAAAATCAATAAATAAATGGCTGCATTCCGCCAGATGATTTTCTAACTGATCTACTTCACAGGCAACTGCTGCTTTACAACCCAATCGAAGTACATCTTGAATCATCTGCTGCTCTCTGTACTCATTATTCACACAAATCAGGGCAGTCACATCTTCCGGATGCTCTACCTTCTTGGGCACCACTTCCGTCAATTCCAGCTGTGGCAAAGTAAACGAAAAGGTACTTCCGACTCCATATTCACTTTCTACCGCAAGTTTTCCATTCATCAGCTCGAGCAGATTTCTGGAGATCGCCAGTCCCAGTCCGGTTCCTTCAATATTACGATTTCGCTTACTGTCCACCTGTTGAAACGAATCAAAGATCCTCTGAAGATCATGTTCTTTTATACCGATTCCGGTATCTTTTACGGAAACCTGCAATTCCTTCATCCGAGGGCCTGCTTCAACGCAGTTCACACGAATATGTACTTCTCCTTCATTCGTAAATTTAATTGCGTTATTGGCAAGATTCGTAATAATCTGCTTGATCCGGATATCATCACCCATCAGTTTTCCCGGCAAATTCGGATCCACATCCACGATTAAAGCCACTTTTTTGCCTTTCATACGGGTTTCCAATATATGAACAATATCATCGATCAGCTGCATCGGACTGTACTCGTTCATATTAATTTCCATTTTACCGGATTCAATTTTTGAGAAATCCAGAATGTCATTGATAATGGTGAGCAGCATTCCGCTGGATCGTTTGATCTGGCGGACATGCGTTTTAACCATTTCTAAATCATTCTCTCGCAGAGCCATTTCCGACATTCCGACAATCGCATTCATGGGAGTCCGGATTTCATGACTCATATTCGCCAGAAAATCCGACTTCATCTTTGCGGCTGTTTCAATTTCCTGATTTGCTCTTAAAACCTGGAGCTTATTGGATGCTATTTCGGCAATAATATTTGAGATTCGCTCTGCATCTTCTACAGCCTGATCAATCTGTGCCTGTGAAACGACCGGGATTGTTTTGGAAACCTCGAACAATGCATCGTTATCAATTCCAAGCTCATCTGCGATCTCATCAGTTTGTTCTCTTGTAAGCTCCTTTGTAGTAACCTGACCGGCAACGATAAATCCATATTGCTTTCCTTCCACCAAAACAGGAGCAGAAATATCCACCAATCCGGCATGGCAAATGTATGCAGATGCTTTTCCCATATCACAACAACGTGCTGCATTTTCACGGTCACACGCATCACACCGCCGTTTACCTTCCGGAGTTTTCTTTATATACTGCTCACAAAACGGATTAATCGTGCAGGATGAAGTAATATAACTACCATCCGAACAACATAATCCTGTCTCAATTCCATTCTTCGAAATAACCATTTTTTGAAGTTCAATGATAATGTGATTACTAATCAAATCTGTTAATTTCAATTCATCCATTGTTGGTCTCCTTCGGCACACGATTCACGGGATTCCATCATTCATCATGGTTAATCATATTATAACAGATTTTTCTGAAAATGAACATCAGCCCCGCATAAAATGCGGGGCTGATGAAAGAATCGTATTAAAATCTTATAAAAAATTATTTGTTGGCAATAGCAGCCTGTGCTGC
>JALELN010000179.1 GCA_022771765.1 Lachnospiraceae bacterium
CTTCTGTACCTCAATCAGATTGGGCATTTGCAGAACTTCTTTTTGTCTTGAGTAGCTCATACGCAGGCTCTTGCCAGCTTGTACCGGACGTATTCTGTTTTTCTCCATTGACGTTTCACCTCTCGTTATTATTATTTTGGCTGTTTCTGCCCAAAAGAGCGCAGAATTAGCCTATTTACCACAATAAAGCATCATACATCATACCACAAACATTTCCATAATGCAAGTACAAAATATATTTTTTTCAACAGTAAAAAAGTCCGGAAAGACACATTTTGTGCCATTCTCCGGACTTCCCTGTTCATTTTCTAATTAGTTTTGCCGTGAGTCCTCTTTCTGAGTATTGTCGGAAGATACGACTATACCATTCTCATCAAAAGTATATTCCTCACCCGAAATCCTGACGGTCTTTGCTTTCGCCATCGTACCCTTCTTGCCAAAGTAGTACAGATTATCATCCGCATCTTTTACAAACTGCTTATAGACCATCTTGCCATCCTTGTCAAAATAATAGGTCTTTGTTCCAACCGTTACCATCTGATCAACAGCCATCACACCGTCCGCGTCAAAATAGTATTTGTCAGCGCCTACCTTCACTATCTTAGCCTTGACCATCGTACCATACTTGCCAAAATAGTACGTCTTGCCCTCCTCATCTGTCATAAACTGACGGCAGAGCATCCGCCCTTTCTTGTCAAAGCAATAAACCTTTCTGCCGATTGTCACCATCTGATCAGTAGTCATGATACCATCTGCGTCAAAATAATAGCTGTTCGTATCAATCTTAACAATCTTATCTCTGACCTTCGTGCCGTACTTTCCATAATAATAGTACTTTCCACGACGTTTTACCCGTTCCCTGCACGCCATGGCGCCGGCCTTGTCGAAGTAATACTCCTTATTATCCAGCAACATTTCCCGATTCGTCACCATCTTTCCTACTTCATCGAAATAGTAGGTTTCTTCCCCTACTTTTGTGAGAAGATTATACTGCTTGGTTCCGTATTTGCCGAAGTAATAATTTGCGCCATCAATAGGCACAATCTGCTCGACTGCCATCTCTCCGTTCTCGCCAAAATAATATTGCTGACCTTCTAATTCATACAGTTCATTTGTCGCAAAGACGCCATCTTCATCCACCAGATACGTATGTTCACCGATTTCAATAAATCCTTCCTCATCACCGCCTTCTTCTTTCCAGCCGTTTTCGTCAAAATAATACAGTTTTCCATCAATCGTTTGAAATCCCGTCAGCATGATGGCATGACCTTCTTCATTCACCAGCTTAAAATATCGGTGTTTCCATGTATCATACTCTTTCCAGCCCAGATATGCGCCATATTCATCGTAATCACCGTAGTCCATGGAACCGCCTTCTGAGTAGTAATACTTATTCCCTTCTATTTCCTGAACACCCGCAAGCGGCACGCCATTCTCGCCAATATAATAGTAATCCTTTTTCCGATTGATACCATCCGCACCGTAAACGGCAATCCATCCCTGTACTTTCTCCAGATTTGTGAGTGACTCACCCTGATACAAAGAGATCTCCCCGTCAGCCACCCGGTATGCAATCGTTTTCTTTTCATTGGCAACATAATATGGCATACTCACTGGCTTTGCCGAAGTCAACGAACGATTAAACGCCCACTGTCTCAATTCATAATCATAAGAAGTGCTGCCATTGTTAATCGCAAATGTATAGATTGGATCAATGGATTCCAGTAGCCTTCTCGTACTTCCGAGCGCCGTTCCATGATGCGACAGCTGATAAATATCTGATTTCAGTTCGCCCCCCAGCTTCTCCACCAAATAATCGGCCTCCACTTTCAGCAGATCTCCGCCCGTCAGATAGCTCACGCCATCGCAAGTCACGCGTGTAATCAGCGAACAGTCGTTTTCGTAATAAGTCATCTTCACCTTTTGACCTGCTTCAGTCTCTATCTCCGAATCAGCCACCTTAGACACATAATCATCCGGATGAATACTGTTCACATATTCCAGCGAAGGTCCCAGCACTTCAAAATCAGCATAGCCTACTGTAAAATGACTTCCCTGCTGAAGATACATGATGCGGTCTTCCCCTCCCATGTAATCATTCATATATGTCCGCAGCTTATTGTACTTTTCCGGGTAATATTCAGATTCCGGTGCCAGCGACGGATCCGCCACATACAAAACATCGATCGTGTATCCATGGTCACGCAGATAATTCAGTCCGGCCAAAAAACTTGTTCTGCTTCCGCCAACGTGATCCAAATGCAGATGACTCAGATACAGCTTAAAATGCTTAACACCAAGTTCATCCAGCTGGTTGCAGATCAATGGCACATTCGAATACATTCCCAGATCCATCAATATATACTCATTGGCAGACTTGATCAGTACCGAATCGCCCTTATCTTTTGTATCCAGATACATCCCATAGATCATCATTCCATCTAAAGATGCGGCCTTTGCCGGTATGGGTTCTGCACACACTACCATCATCAGAGCCATCAAAACCAAACTAATCTTTTTCAACTTACTCTTAAAATTACTCATGTACTTCAAACTTACCTTTCTTCCATTGTGAGAACTGCCCTGCGGATGCCTTCCTTTACATCTACCTTTGCGCTCCATCCGAGGTCCTCCAGCCGCTCACTGGCCAATATTTCCGGTGTCTTTTTGCTGAAATCCAGAACCGGCTCCTTTTCATCCTCCGGATTCGCAAACGACAACGTCATATTGCGCTCCGGAAAAACAGCCACTGCCGTCTTCGCGAAATCCCGAATCGTGATATTTGAATGACTTGCGGCAATATTGTACGGCACTCCCGTCTCGCCCTTCATCATGATCGTCAACAGCGCTGTTGCCGTATCTGTCACATAGCAGAACGACCGGTAAGCAGCACCGTTACTTTTGAGCAGAATGCTCTGTCTGCGGATAATATTCGCAAGAAACTGCGCCCAGACACGATCATCCTCCAGTGTACTTGCCCCATAAATATAACTGGGTCTCGCAATTTTCACCGGGACTCCAAACTGTTTTGCGTAACAGTTGCAGAGCGTCTCCGCCGTCCGTTTACCGACTGCATAACAATTTTTGTAAGAATCAATATCGAGGTATCCCAACTCCTCCTCTCGCATATCCTCTCTGCCATTGCAGACCTCTCCATATACCTTGAGACTGGAAACCACAAGCACAGATTCCACCTGTTCCTTCATCGCATAGCGCAGCACATTCGTTGTACCCTGTGTATTTGCCTCGATCGTTCCTACCGGATCATTTTCAAAATAATACGGCGTTGCCTGGCTGGCGGCATGAATCACATAATCCGCATGCGGGCAGCCATCCATACCCTTGCACACATCGCCTTCCACCAGATTCAGATCCGATCTGTCGGCAAGACTGCCATATTTTTTTTCTGCTTTTTCCCGATTTCTTACCAGTCCCTGCACCTGAATACCCATATGTTCCTCATCATTTTTGAGCAACATGGACATGATAATATAATATGCGATAAATCCATTTGCACCCGTGATCAGAACCGTTTTATTTTTCAATTTTGTCCAGTCAATGTCAGCGCTGGCAATTTCACGTAAGTCCGCATACAGATTCGTGCCAACATGATCCTTAATTTTTAATGATTCCATGTTTACCTCCCACAAATAAGACAGTCTGCCGACTGTCTCATTCAACTCGCTCATATCTATAATCCGTATTTCAACACTTCTTTTGCAAACTGTTTATAATGCTCATAGTAGTGAATTGCACGAAGGGATTCCAGATCCTCC
Source organism: Lachnospiraceae bacterium (assembly GCA_022771765.1). Taxonomy (GTDB): domain Bacteria; phylum Bacillota; class Clostridia; order Lachnospirales; family Lachnospiraceae; genus W0P33-017. Next base: position 3,777 of record JALELN010000179.1, read on the forward strand.
GGTGTTGTCACTTTAATATTTTCACGGATTCCCTGAAAAATATGAATCGTCTCACCAAGCTCGATCAGCAGCTCACCGGAAGACACCGGATCCATGCCTCGCTTCTCTGCTTCGCCATGTGCCCACATGATTTTTTCCATCGTATAACCTTGCGGTGCCTGCGTAATAAACATTTTTTTGCGGGTATAATTCTTACTACAATTAACACCATCCTCACTGTACAGCACGGAATCAATACTCGGAGTCACAGGCACTGCACTGCCATATTTTCGCGCGTCCTCAATACACTGCGTGATCAGATCCTCACTCAGCATCGGCCGCACACCATCACAAATCAACACAATATCCTCAGGCTTAGCAATCTTATTCACCTCCACCAGACCATTGTGAATGGACTGATGTCCGCTTGCTCCGCCGGGGACTGTCGCGATCACCTTACGGATGCCAAACCGCTCGATATCTCTTTTCAGTTCATCCAGCCAGTTCTCCACACAGACAACCACCATGTTGTCTACCATGGGATGATTTGAAAAATGTTCCATGGTACGCACAATAATCGGTTTTCCCTCAATCTCCAAAAACTGCTTCGGAATATCAATCGACTTCATTCTTTGACCGATTCCACCTGCAAAAATCACTGCCGAAACCATCTTCTATACCTCCACTTCCTATTTTTATAAATGTAAATGTTTTAATAAACGTTCTAATGCATGTCCGTCACAGGCACCCATATATTTTTTTCGGAATGTCCGAATCCGTTCCGTTTGCGGATGCATATGGGCTGACCTGACTGCCGCTGCCAGATCTGCTTCATCGGTCACAATGGGACCAGGCATTTCATTGTAATCAATATAAAACTGCTCATTTTTTACATAGTAATCCAGATCCGGCACATAGAATACTATCGGGCGCTCCAAGAGCAGGAAATCATAAATAACCGAAGAATAATCCGAAATCAGCACATCCGTCACCGGAAGCAGCCGTTCCGTCGGAATCCGGCATTCATCTGCACCCACATGCTTTTGCAAATGCGGATGTAACTTTGGAATTACCAGCCATTCCTCTCCCAGTGCTTCCCGCAGCCGCTCAAGGAACACCATGTCAACAATTTCCGGTGTGGCAGCATTCCCGCGAAAGGTCGGTGCCCACAACACAATCTTTTTGCCCACAGCTTGCGGATACTGTTGCAAAAACTGCTTTTTACATTCATCCAGATAACTTTCCCTGAAAAAGCGATCCGTCCGGCTCAACCCCAAACCTTTTACAATGGACGGTTCCGCTCGCATACCGGAAATATATGCACCGTTGCACCGGTCATCACTGGTCAGAATCAGTGAGTAATTACGAAAGAC
>JALELN010000170.1 GCA_022771765.1 Lachnospiraceae bacterium
GCGGCAGATCAGAGTGGTTTTCAATATTGTGTCTTTGATCTGGCTTTTCAAAAGGAAATGGAAGGCATGTGCCCAAGGCAGGATGACAGGACCTGTACGGAGCAGCTGACACAGCTTTTAGGAACGCTTCTGGAGCAGACGAAGGGTGTCACAGCGGTTGCAATCGGAGTGCCCGGCGCAGTCTCTTCAACCGGACGGATTTTTGCGATTCCGCAGATTCCCGAATGGGAACAGTTTGAATTAAAAAGCTATTTAGAAGAAAAATTCGATATTGATATTGTCGTGGCAAATGACATTAACGCGGTCACCATGGGATACTTTCAGGCGCAGCAGCATGCGGGCAACAGTGTCAAAGAGCTGGTCTATCTTCATGTGGGAGAAAAAGGTCTGGGAGCCGGTATTTTAATTGATGGAAAGCTTCACTGCGGCTGTAACAGTTTTGCCGGGGAAGTCGGGTATATGCAGATTGCGCAGGACAGCATCGAATCGCAGCTCTCGCATATGCGTGACGAGGAGCGGGGAAACGTACTGTCTAAGGTAATCACGAATATGATCTGTGTCCTGGATCCGCAGCAGATCATTCTTGGCGGCAGAGTGACGGAGGAGATGGCCGAACAGATCGGCAAAGCGTGTCAGGAAGCCCTGCCGTTAAAGAACATGCCGGTGTTTACGCGGCTGTCAGACAGCAGAGATTATTACTTTGGAGGACTTGGAACCCTTGGATGGGAATTGGCGGATCACTGTATCCGGCTGCAGCAGTAATAAGTAAAGTGATATTGATCAGGAAAGGAGCATGAAATGAAAATTATTAAAGCAAAGGACTATTATGATATGAGCCGTAAGGCTGCAAATATTATCTCCGCGCAGATTATTATGAAACCGGACTGCATTCTGGGGCTTGCGACGGGTTCCACGCCGATCGGAGTATATGAGCAGCTGGTTGAATGGTATGGAAAGGGCGATCTGGATTTTTCCCAGGTGACAACGATCAATCTGGATGAGTACAAAGGTATCCCCAAAGAGGATCCCCACAGCTATTATTATTTTATGAATGATAAGCTGTTTGATAAGGTCAATATCAGAAAAGATCATACATACCTTCCGGACGGAATGGAGCCGGACAGTGCCGTTGCATGTCAAAACTATGACAGCATTATCCATTCACTGGGTGGTGCCGATTTACAGCTGCTGGGTCTGGGACATAACGGACATATCGGATTTAACGAGCCGGGGATCGCTTTTGAGAAGGAAACCTACTGCGTGAACCTCTCCGATCAGACCATCAAGGCAAACATGCGGTTTTTCGCGGAAGAAAAAGATGTGCCCAGACAGGCCTATACGATGGGAATCAAGAGCATCATGTCAGCGCGGAAAATACTGGTGGTGGTGTCAGGCAGTGATAAGGCAGAGATTTTGAAAAAAGCGTTCTATGGACCAATTACGCCTGCCGTTCCCGCATCGGTGCTGCAGCTCCACAATGACGTGACGGTGATTGCAGACGAGGCAGCATATGGCGAAGCATAAAGCAGAATTTTACCGCATGCTGCATGAGGATGATTAAGCAGTCCTGTTTCTAAAAAAAGTATAAACTTTATCATAGATGGATTGACGAAGTGACACCCTGTCATATATAATCGCAAAGAAGATTATGACAAGGTGTCATTTTTAATAGTTCCAAACAGACCGAAGCATTTACTGCTGAGGTCGTGAAAACATGATTCAGGAGTGCAAAAATCTTATCGTCGAAGACGATTTTCATGGGTTTTTGCATCGGAACTGTGAAGGCACTGAACAGTTCAGAAAGGACGACAATATGACAAAATTTTGCGTGAAAAAACCTTTTTATGTAGTTGTTGCGGTGATCATCATTCTGGTCATCGGCGTGGTGAGTCTGACCGGCATGCAGACCGATCTGATGCCGGATCTGACCATGCCTTATCTGGCAGTGATCACGACGGAAGTCGGCGCTTCTCCGGAGCAGGTCGAGATGGATGTGACCGAGCCCATGGAAAATGCGCTGGGCACGATCAATGGTGTGGAAAATGTGACCAGCAGTTCCTCTGAAAACTATGGCATGGTCATGCTGGAGTTTGCGGAGGATACGGACATGGAGGCAGCACTGGTGCGTGTGTCCATGGCGCTTGATTCCATGGAGCTTCCGGAAGACTGCGGAACTCCGAATATTATGGAGATCAGTGTGGATATGATCGCCACGATGTATGCGTCTATTGATTATGAGGGAAAAGACATCAAGGAAGTGACGAATTTTGCGGAGGATGTTGTGATTCCCTATCTGGAGCGGCAGAGCGGCGTGGCGAGTATCTCCGCCAGCGGCGAGGTGTCCGATTCAGTGGAAATCCGTCTGAATCAGGATAAGATCGATGCGGTCAATGAGAAAATCCTGGAGCATACAAATGAGAAGCTGGCGGATGCGGCCAAGGAGATCGAGGATGCGAAAGCAGATCTTGCCGATGGGGAGGCAAAGCTGAAAAAGCAGAAGGAAAATCTGGATAAAAAGCAGACGGACACGAACCGGGAACTGGCAGATGCGTCCGTACAGCTGTCCCAGGCGCAGGCGACCAAGGCAGCTTATGAGTCCAGCTACAACAGCTTAAAGGCGAGCCAGAATGCGCTTCAGGCAGAAAAGCAGGCCTATGAGGATGCCGGAATGCAGGAGACCTATGAGAAGCTGGACGGAATGTTTGCACAGTTTGCTATGAATCTCGGAACAACGGCCGAGCAGGCGGGTATCACTGCTCCCGGCGGTATTGCGGAGGCTGCGGCAGATCAGAAGACGACGGAAAGCTATTTGCAGTGGCTGGCCCAGATCGGGCAGGGTGACGCGGTGAAAGGTCTGACCTATGACAGCATTAAGCAGGTATATGATGTGGTGACGACCCGGCTGCCGCAGATTGATACGGCACTGGCAAATCTGGATACGGAGCTTGCGGCGGCTCAGGCAATGCTTGATGAGATTGATAAGCAGATGGAGGGCATGGACGGCAAACAGTCCGAGGTCATTGCGGGAGGCTACAGCGCGGCAGCAGGCTTTGGCTCCGGCCAGGCACAGGTGGCAGCAGGAGAAAGTCAGATGAAATCTGCCAGAGAGCAGCTCGAAGAAGCGGAAAAGCAGATGGAAGACGCGAAGGAGGCGGCACTGAAAAACGCAAATATTGATGCGCTGCTGGATTTGGAGACACTTTCCTCTATCATTTACGCACAGAATCTTGCAATGCCTGCCGGTTATATTGATGATGAAGCAGACAATCAGTGGCTTGTTGAAGTAGGTGAGCATTTTACGGATGAGAGTGAGATCGAGGATCTGGTGCTGACAAAGATCTCCGGTGTCGGAAAGATTCGTATCCGCGATGTGGCAGATGTGACAATCGTGGACAATGCCGGTGAGAGCTATGCAAAGATGAACGGAAACGAGGCAGTGCTCTTATCCATTTATAAGGTCAGCACGGCAAGTACCAGCGATGTGGCTAAGACCCTGACGGCTGCCTTGGATGAACTGGAGGAAAAATATCCCGGACTTTCCGTGACGCCCATCATGAATCAGGGCGATTATATCAGCATCATCATAAAAAGCGTATTGAGCAGTATGATTCTCGGAGCGCTGCTGGCGATCGTGGTGCTGGCACTGTTTTTGCAGGAGGTAAAGCCGACGCTTGTCGTTGCGTTCAGTATTCCGTTTTCCGTGCTGTTCGCGCTGATCGTGATGTATTTTACAGGCATCAACATCAACGTGATGTCGCTGGGAGGACTGTGTCTCGGAATCGGTATGCTGGTGGATAACTCCATCGTTGTCATGGAAAATGTGTACCGACTGCGACAGAAAGGCCTATCGGCGCCGGCGGCAGCCGTACAGGGTACCAGGCAGGTGGCTGCGCCCATCGTGGCTTCCACGGTGACCACGATCTGTGTATTTTTCCCGATGGTTTACACGACCGGTCTGGTGAGCCAGCTGATGGTGCCGTTCGCGTTTACGATTTCTTATGCGCTGGTGGCATCACTGATCGTGGCGTTGACTGTTGTGCCCACGTTCAGCTCTGTCATGCTGAAAAAGGTAAAAGAGAAAAAGCATCCGGTTTTTGAAAAAATACAGAATGTTTACGGTAAAATATTAGGCTGGTGCCTGAAAGTAAAGATCGTACCCCTTGCGATCGCCGTTGCGCTTTTTGTCATCTGTGTTTTCAGGGCCTTTGATACCGGTCTGTTACTTCTGGATGATATGGAGAGTAACCAGATTTCTGTCAGCATGACGGTTCCTGATGATTGTGAGAAGGAGGATGCATATGCAACTGCGGATGAGGTGATGGAACTGATTCTGTCCGTGGATGGAATCGCTAAGGTCGGTGCCATGGACGGAAATGCGACGGCAATCACTTCCGTGGCGGGCAGCGGTGACAATTATACACAGTTTTCTTTCAATATCATTACAGAACCGGATATCAAAACAACAGATGAATTTCATGCGATCTGTGAGGAGA
>JALELN010000175.1 GCA_022771765.1 Lachnospiraceae bacterium
ACCGTAGAAATATATGTCCGGTCAATTCCACCGGAAAGCTTCTCACTCTTCAGTGTGTACGGGTTCAACATGGTGACGTGGTGTCCCCTTCTCTCCATTTCTTCCAAAACGGCCTTCCCGGCTGAATTATGACCACCACCGGTACCGCAGGACAAGATCAGTGCATCCATAACAATCTCACTTTCATTTTTTCCTTTTCTTCTGAGCTTACAAGCATGCGGATGAATACGACAAACGTGATAACCGCAAATCCTGCCAGTGCTTCCCGTTGCCCGTTCCCGAAAGTCAGGCAGAGGAGCGAACAAAAATAAGCTGCCAGTGTCCGGTAAAAATGGGGACTGATACGCAGGATCAACGAAAAGAAAATGAAAAACAGCGCCAGTATGACTGCCGGCTTCATTACGGGAAACAGTCCAAGCAATGATCCGAATGTCACAGCAATTCCCTTCCCGCCCCGAAACCTGTAAAACGCAGGAAAAACATGTCCAATAACCGGTGCTGCCAGCACCATTGCTGTTGCAAACACGCCCGGACGCAGATGCGTAGCTGCCCGCATAAACCAAAAGACCGGCAAAAATCCCTTTCCGATATCGCAGATCAGCGTCAGCAGACCGCACCAGAATCCACCATACATAAACGCATTGGCAGTTCCCGGATTATGATCCCTGCTCTGTTCAAACATATTCTGTTTTCCAAATACACGGGCAAATATTTGGGCATATAATACGCTCCCCGATAGGTAGCCCATTATGACAAATCCTAATGTCTGCATAAAAACCACTCCTCACCATTGATATTCCTTTACCGCGCAGTTTTCTACGCCAAAGCCGGCATATTCCTCATTTGTCATTTCATAAAAATAAGAATGAACGACTCTTGCAATTCCATTATGCGCCACGAGCATGTACGTTTTATCTGAAGCGACAATCTCATCCAGCAGATTATAGACCCGCTGCGCCAGATGCAGCATGGATTCTCCACCTTCATATCTGCATACAAACTCCTTCTTCGCCAGCGCAAACTCCACACCATCTCTGGCCGTCGACTCATATTTGCCAAAATTCTGCTCCCTCAGACGCCCTTCCTCTCTCGCAGGAACGCCTGTCATCTCTGAAATATGAAGTGCCGTATCCCTTGCCCTCACAAGGGGAGAATACAGGATCTCATCCGCCCGGATCCCTCGCTCCAATATCCTCTTTCCGGTCTCTATTGCCTGTTCATGTCCAAGGGAAGTCAGAGCTATATCGGTCGCCCCACAAATTTTATTCTCTACATTCCATATTGTCTGTCCGTGTCTTACAAAATATAAATGTCCCTTTTTTCCTGACATAGCAGGTATGTTCCTCCTTTCGGAAAAATGTATGACGATCTCATGATCCCTGGTTTTCCTCTGCCATCACTTTCTTTAAAGGTATCCAAAGAATCAACGCATATACACTTCCGATCAGAGCAGTAATAAGCTGTGTTACAGAAAACGTCATCTGGAAAATTCCCATCTTTGCTTCCATTGCTGCGGGGATCAGATTCGGAATCAAAATCAATGAAATAACAATACCCATAAACAATGCCTTACATAGAGAGCCGGCTGCCATGCCTGTAATCAGACCGCCTTTTCCCTTTATTTTTTTTACAAACAGCCCTACCCCAAGCACTAAAATCATATTTCCTATCATAATGCATGGAATAATTGCCGGAATCGCTGCCATGATCGGACTTCCTGCGATCAGAAATGCCGTCACCGGTGTGATGACTGACAGGATCACTCCACAAACAATGCCTGCACTCAAAACCGTCAGAATCAGACATGCATTGATTACCGGTCCCGTGATATATACACTGGCGTTTTTAAAAAACTGGCTCGCTATACTAATTGCCAAAAGTATGGCTGTTGTTGTAATTTGCTTTGCTGTAAGCTTCATAATTTTTTGTTCTCCTTTTCTCGTGTGTATTTTACTTTACCTACCTATCTTAACATTGCTGCGCACAAATACAATATTGAAACCCAAAATTTTGCATAAAAAAACCCTTGCCCATAAAAATACAGGCAGGGGGAAACCATTTTTGTACCCTGTTTATGTCAAAACCTAAACAATCTTTAATGCATTCGTCTGCTGAAGGTAAGCAATGGTATTTCTCACACCCAATACATAGGAAAGCTCCTGTGCACGCGCATTGGCGCTCCGCACGACGGCTTCATAATCATCCAGAACCATCCTCTGTTCCTCGGAAATGTTTTTTTCAATATATGCATGTAGCTGTTCAGCATCTCTTACATCCTTCGTATAGACAGCATCCTTCCTCAGCTGCATATCAATCTCATATCGCAGTAAGCCTGAATCAATGATTTCACGGATCAGCTTTTCCATAGCAGCACTCCTTTTACATACATATTTTTCTCAAAGGGGATAACTATATCATAACTCACAAAAATGTGAATTACAATATATTCGGTAAAAAACTATACTGAATGTAGAGGTGACAACATGACTAATAACGAATATGGCTGTATAAAAATGAATATCGAAAGGCTTCTGAAAGAGCGTGGCATCAGCAAAAATGCACTGTGCAGAGCAATGGATATTCCCAGATCCAATCTCAACCGCTATTGCCGGAATGAATTTGAGCGAATTGATGCAACTTTCCTATGCAAATTGTTGTATTTTTTCGACTGTACGCTTGAAGAACTTCTGACATATGAGACATATGAGGACAGCGAATTAACAAGCTGATTGATCATTGCTCAAATCCTATCATGACTTCCACACTCATCTCCAGTCGGTTTCCCACAGTCGCATAAAGCATCCAGCAACCTTCCTGTGAGAAACTGCAATGAGAGAGCTGCTCACAGATCAGCTCTCTGAAATCAGCTTCATAGAGCTCCATAAGCGCAAACAAAACGTCGGTCTGCGGATAATTCCGACCCGCTTCATATTTATAAATTGCCTGTACAGAACCCAGACCGAGATATTCACGCACATCCTCCACAGACAGCTTTTTATTCTCTCGTAATCTCTTCAAATTTCTGCCAACAAGCTTCATATCATACTCTCGCCTGTGTCTCAATCGCTCCAATCACTACTCCTTTATTGTACCCAACATGCAAACACGAAATACAACTTTATTTGCTTTGATTAGATTATAACACAGAAAGATCTACTTGTCATTGACGGTGTGGTTTAATAATCCGATCTCGCAAAGGCATTTTTCATCTTACAGCTCCGTTCAAACAGCACCAGATCCAGCGTTTTCTGTGTTGCATTTTTGAGCATTTGCGCAATCTTTTCGTTTGCTTCAAGCCGCAGGCTCTTTCGTTTTACCTCATCCGGCTCCTTCTCAAGCAGTTCATCATACTTCCCAATCAGTTCATGCCCTTTGGACATAACATGCTCCTGATAGCGCTCAATATGAAAGATGGAACTACGGTAGGAAGCATCTGCCATCGCCGCAATCAGCCGGCTGGACCAATAAAAATTATCCGTGGAAACCTCTCCTGTTGTATTAGAAAGATATTCCGGTGTTTCTTCTATATCTGCATAGAACGGCACCAGCGCATTGAATACATTTGAACCATACGCAATCCACTCAATTGCTGCATTATCACGTATATAATCCGGGCGCATCTGTATCACTGCGACAAAATCATTTCGGTTGATTCCAACCGGACGGTATGTACCACGCAGGGAAGTGTCTCCGTAGCTGCCATAGGGATCATACGGTGTTCCCTGATAATGCGTGGAAAGTACATATTTGACATCCTCCACGGTAATCTTCTTCTCCGGCACCATACACCACGGAAGATCATCTGCCTCCGGCCGAAAATCAGCATTTGGTCCATCCCAAACCTTTGTGCGCGGGTTCAGGTAACGCAGGGTAAACCACGCACGCGGCGTATTATACACATGATCCGCGTCATCATGACTGCCAAAGGCATCGCGCGGGTTCAGTTTTCCGTCCATGGACAGATCTAAATGATTTTTTTCAATAAATTCTCGCATGTCAGGTGAGCACATATATTCCTTCTGCTCATGAAGTGCATCTTCCAGATCAAACTG
>JALELN010000181.1 GCA_022771765.1 Lachnospiraceae bacterium
CGTGAGTGGCTGCAGCCAAACAGACCGTTCTTGTCATAGTAATCGCCCAGACGCTGAAAAAATTCAAAGGCGCTTTCGTATATGCACAGGAACAGGCGAACCGTGAGGGCATACTGCCAGCTGTTATAGTAGACCTCCAGCATCTCTTCCACGCGCTTGATGCGCAGCACATCATCAAAACTCAGCCATTTTGTCGACAGCACCTCATAGGGCGCTTCGCTGTGGTAAATCATACCGTATTCCTCTGCGTGGTCGTACATGTAGGAGCCTTTGAGCACCTTTAAAAAACCCAGCTGCAGCTGGCTGGGCGCCAGCGCGAAAATCTCATTGAAAGACCTTTCGAAGGTGTCGTAATCCTCATAAGGCAAACCGGCAATCAGATCCAGATGCATGTGAATATTGTGCCATGCGCGGATGCGGGTCACCACCTCTTTCAGCCGGGGAAGATCCATCTGCCGGTGGATTTCCGCGATGGTGGCAGGATTGGTTGACTGGACGCCGATTTCCAGCTGGATGAGGCCGGGACGTAACGTAGAAAGCAGATCCAGTTCATCCTGGCGCAGCAGATCTGCGCTGACTTCGAAATGAAAATTCGTCTTTCCCCGGTCTATGGACCGAATGTGACGCCAGATTGCCATGGCGTGCTCATGATTGCAGTTAAATGTGCGGTCCACAAACTTCACTTGAGGGATCTCCTGTTCTACAAAAAATGATAGCTCATTTTTTACCAGGTCAAGGCTTCGAAAGCGAAGTGTTTTTTCCAGAGAAGAAAGACAATAGCTGCATCGAAACGGACAGCCGCGACTCGATTCGTAGTACACGATGCGGTGTGCAAGATCATCCGTTTTATCATAGCAAAAGGGAATGTGGTCCAGCGGTAGCGGAAGAGCTTCACTGGTCTGCAGGATTTCTCCATTCTGAAAGAAAATGAGCCCCGGAATATCCTCCAGATATTCCGGAGAACCGTAAACATAGTATCTTGCAAGAGCTGCAAACGTATCCTCGCCCTCACCCCGCATGATACCTTTCACTTCCGGGTGTGTAGTTAGAAATGATCCCGATTCAAAGGAAACTTCCGGTCCGCCCAGCCAGATGGGAACTGCTGGCATCAGCTTGTGAAATTCACGAATCAATGTCTCGACAGACCCGATGTTCCAGATATAGCAGGAGATGCACAGGACATCCGGACGCTCGCGGTAGATATCCTGCAAGATCCGGTCCGGCGCGTGATTGATGGTGTATTCCTTTAAAACCAGATGCCCGGCGCAGTCCGCGGTATAGGCGACAAAATTGCGAAGTGCCAGATTGGAGTGAATATATTTGGCGTTGATTGCAGTCAGAAGGATTTTCATGACATCATCTCCTCCTCGACAGCTGCATCAGCAGGGCGGTCTGAAGGTGTGTCCGGCATTTCGCCGTCATGTGCGCCTGCATTGCGGTGTTCCTCCAGCTTGCGCAGGATAGAATTTCTTCTGATGGAAGTAATTTTCTCTGCGGATTTGTAAAGTGCATCAATTTTTTCGGGCTGCCCTTCGTATTCATATATAGTAGCCAGAAGCTCATAGGTTTTGCCTACATCTGAATCAAGCGAAAGCGCGTACTCCAATACCTGCTTTGCTTCTTCGGGATGAGACAGCTCAAAAAGTTTTTCGCCATAGTTTGCCAAAAGTGATACGAGCGTGCTATAATTGGTGTCGCATTGGCTCAGCGCATTCAGATTAGCGGCGCCGTAGCGAAGTTTTAGATCCGTGTTGGAGATTCCGTTTAAGTTGCAGATAGGCTGGGTGGCGAGATCCCGGAGGGCGCTCTCATAGCTTGCTAATGTCTCGTCCTGAAATCTGCCCAGCGGAAGCGTGTCTAATGGCAGCTTGATGTAGGCGAGATTGGAGATGTCCTGCTTGCGCGTCCAGTTCGCTTCCTGTTCCCGCTGCCGGAAATCGTCCCATAGCTTTTGCTCTGAACGCGTGGAAGCGCTCCTGCGGATGGTAATATAGATCGTTACAATGATAAAAACAGCTAAAAAAGGTAACAGCATATACAGCTTACAAATCCTTTCTAAAAAATAAATCATTATGAAGAGGTGAAAACTATGAAAAACGTAAAAAAGCAAAAAAATAATAAGCGGCAGATCATAGCTGGAATGATTGCAATCGTTCTTGTACTGGCGATGGTCATTCCCATGGTGATGAGCGCGTTTTTTTGATGGCGCGCATGTACCTCACCCGAATCGTTAATAATATACTAAAATACGAAATTTCTGTCAATTATTCTGGATGTTTTTGCGTATTGAAAAATGCGGGAGAGGTATTATATAATGAGCGTTATAATGCAGAATCAAAGGTATATCGCAAGATCATACATATTAGCTGGAAATAATTTAGCGTGAGATTGAAATGAGGTTATTATGATGAGAAATAAGAAATCAAATCCGGGTTGGAAGATCGGCGGCGCGCTTGCAGCAGCCGTTATCTGCGCGGCAGGTGTTTATGTCGGAACGACGGTGCACGCGCAGGAAAATGATGAGTATCTGATAGCAGACAATATTTATATTGGTGATATCGCAGTCGGTGGTATGACTGAGGCGCAGGCCAGCGAGGCGGTAGAGTCTTATGTGGAGTCACTGGGTGATACACAGTTTACGTTCACTGTAGACGATAAGAGCGTGACGGCGACCGCGGCGGATCTGGGTGTAGAGTGGTCGAATCCTGTGATTGTAAAGGATGCAGCGGGTGTCGGAAGAACCGGAAACCTGATCGAGCGCTACAAATCCAAAAAGGATCTGGAGCATGAAAACATGGTATTTGACATCGCATACACCGCTGATAGAGAAAAGGTCAAAAGCTTTCTGGAAAGCAATACGCAGGATATGAATCAGGAAGCTGTCAATTACGGGCTGATTCGGGAAAATGGCGGATTTACGATTACTGACGGACAGAATGGTGTCGCAGTAGATGTAGATAAATCTGCGGACGAGATTGTATCCTATATCGAAGATACGTGGACACAGACGGATGCATCATTAGAGCTTGCCGCAAGTGTGGTGGAGCCGGAGGGTACGAAGGAGCAGTTAGAGCGCGTGAAGGATGTGCTGGGAACCTTTACCACTGATTTTGGAAGCTCCTCAGCCGGACGCGCGCAGAATGTAAGAAACGGTGCCAGCAAGATCAACGGAACCGTTTTGTATCCGGGCGAGCAGTTTTCCGTGTACGAGACAGTCAGTCCGTTTTCTGCGGAAAACGGTTATGAGCTGGCCGGCTCTTATGAGAACGGAACGACTGTTCAGACCTATGGAGGTGGCATCTGTCAGGTGTCAACGACGCTGTATAATGCGGTGATTCGTGCAGAACTGGCTATTGATGAGCGCTATTGCCATTCAATGATCGTCAGCTATGTAAAGCCGTCTATGGATGCGGCGATTGCCGGAACCTACAAGGATCTGAAGTTTACAAATAATTATGATTTCCCGATCTACATTGAGGGATACACGAGCGGCATGCAGATCACCTTTACTGTATATGGCGAGGAGACACGCGACGCTGGCAGAGAAGTTTCATTTGAGAGCGAGACGACGAGTACCACGGAGCCCGAGACGAAGTTTGAGATGTCCTCCGAATACCCGATTGGCTATGTTCAGACAACGCAGAATGCACACACCGGATACACGGCAAAGCTGTGGAAGATTGTGAAAGAAAACGGCGTAGAGATCAGTCGTGACACGTACAATAACAGTACCTACAATGCTTCTCCGAAGATCATTACAGTCGGCATCAAGTCCAACAATGCGGAGGCAGTTGCAGCTGTTAAGGCAGCCGTTGCCACCGGAGATGAGTCGGCGGTTCGTTCTGCTGCGGCAGCAAATTCGGCAGAATCCTTAAAGAAGCAGGAAGAGGAAGAAAAGAAAAAGCAGGAAGAAGAGCAGAAGAAGGAAGAGGAGAAGCAGGAAGAGGAAGAAAAGAAAGAAGAGGGAGAAAAGAAGCCTGCAAAGAAAGAGGAAGCTGAAAAGCCGGAGAAACCAGAGAAGAAGCCGCAGGAGAGCACTGAAGAGTAGTTACCACATATCAAGTAAAGAGGAAAAATTTATGAAAGTAGGCAAAGTACCGGAGGCAGTACTGAAAAGATCTGTGCTAAAACAAATACGAACCAACCGTCCGGAAGTGCTTCTTGGCGCTTCTGTGGGGGAGGACTGCGCAGCTGTGGCGTTGCAGGAGGACGAAATGTTTGTTTTATCAACAGATCCGATCACGGGCACTGTTAAGGACATCGGGCATCTGGCAATCCAGATCACCCTGAATGACCTTGCGAGTGCAGGCGCAGAGCCCATCGGTGTGATGCTTACTTTTCTTTTGCCGGAAAAGATCTCTGAGGCGAAACTGCGAGTGATGATGCAGCAGGCGGAAGCCGCGGCGCATGCCGCAAATGTACAGATTATGGGTGGACATACAGAGGTGACGCGCGTGGTCAACCAGCCCGTGATCTCTGTGGTCGGTGTCGGCAAGGCAAAAAAAGGATGTCTCATCTCAACGGCGGGCGCCCGCCCGGGCATGGATGTGATTGTCACGAAATGGGTTGGTCTGGAGGGTACTTCAATTATTGCTAAGGAAAGAGAAGAAGAACTTCTGACTCGTTATCCGAAGACTCTGGTTGATACGGCAAAGGGATTTGACGCATATTTATCGGTTCTTCCGGAGGCCGCAGTCGCGGTGGAGTCCGGCGTGAGCGCAATGCATGATGTGACCGAGGGAGGCATCTTCGGCGCATTGTGGGAGATGGCAGAGAGTGCCGGCGTCGGACTGGAAATCGATCTGAAACAAATTCCCATCCGTCAGGAGACGGTGGAGGTCTGTGAGTTTTTTGATGTAAATCCTTATGAACTGATCAGCAGCGGCAGTATGCTGATGGCAGCGTCTGATGGCAACGGTCTGGTGCGGGCGCTGACCGCAGCAAATATACCTGCTGTGTGTATCGGCAAGGTGACGGATGGTAACGACCGGGTACTGTTATCCGGGGAGGAACGCCGCTTTCTGGAACCACCGAAGACGGATGAGCTCTATAAGGTTGTATGAATGTCCGGAGTCGTGAAAGTACCGGACAGACGATGCTTGAAAAAAGGAAAAGGAGTAAATTAAACAGATGCGAGAGAAAATATTGACATTTATCGAAAAAAACAGCCGTGTGGATCTGCACGAACTGGCTGTACTCTTAGGTGTAGATGAGCAGATGGTGATCAATGAGCTGGCAGCGATGGAGGCCGAGCATGTGATTTGCGGTTATCACACACTGATCGATTGGGATAAGACAGATGTGGAGAAGGTGACTGCAATGATCGAGGTGAGAGTCACTCCACAGCGTGATATGGGTTTTGACAAGGTAGCAGAGCGCATTTATAACTATCCGGAGGTGAATTCCGTATACCTGATTTCCGGCGGCTTTGACCTGATGGTTACTCTGGAGGGAAAGACGCTGCGCGATATTTCCACATTCGTAACCGACAAGCTTTCAACGCTGGATTCTGTACTCAGCACAAAGACAAACTTTATTTTGAAGAAATACAAAGACCATGGCACTGTCATGGCAGAAGCACCGAAGGATGAAAGGATGTTGATGACACCATGAGAAATCCGCTGAACGAAAAAATCACCGGCATAAAGCCCTCCGGAATCCGAAAGTTTTTTGATATCGTGAGCGAGATGGATGATGCGATCTCTCTTGGTGTGGGTGAGCCGGATTTTGATACGCCCTGGCATATTCGTGACGAGGGCATTTATACATTGGAAAAAGGAAGAACCTTTTATACATCCAACGCAGGCTTAAAGGAGCTTCGCGTTGAGATCGCGAAATACTTAGACCGCAGATTTCATCTGCAGTATGATCCGCTGAATGAAATCCTGATTACCGTTGGCGGCAGCGAGGGCATCGATAACGCATTCCGCGCGATGATCGATCCCGGCGATGAGGTGCTGATTCCGCAGCCGAGCTATGTGTCCTATGAGCCTTGCTGTATCCTCGCCGGCGGAGTCCCTGTCATTATTGAACTGCAGGAAAAAGACCAGTTTAGACTGACACCGGAGGCTCTGGAGGCGGCGATTACGCCGAAGACAAAGATCCTTGTGCTGCCCTTCCCGAACAATCCCACCGGAGCGGTTATGGAAAAATCAGATCTGGAGGCGATCGCGGAGGTTGTAATCAAACATGACCTGTTTGTGCTCAGTGATGAGATCTATGCGGAACTGTGTTATCTGGAAGAGCATACGTCCATCGCGTCACTGCCCGGTATGCGTGAGCGCACTGTTGTGATCAATGGATTTTCCAAGTCCCATGCGATGACCGGCTGGCGTCTGGGCTATGCCTGCGGTCCGAAGATTATTATGGATCAGATTTTGAAAATTCATCAGTTTGCAATCATGTGCGCACCTACGAACAGCCAGTATGCGGCTGTGGAAGCGATGCGAAACGGCGATGAGGATGTTGCTATGATGCGTGAGCAGTACAACCAGAGACGGCGTTTTTTGATGCACGAGTTTGCACGCATGGGCTTGCAGTGTTTTGAACCTTTCGGCGCGTTTTATATTTTCCCGTCCATCAAAGAGTTTGGCATGAGCTCCGATGAGTTTGCTACCAGACTGCTGCGGGAGGAAAAGGTGGCAGTCGTTCCGGGCACGGCATTTGGGGCTTGCGGAGAAGGCTTTCTGCGTATTTCCTATGCATATTCGCTGGACAATCTCAAGGTGGCGATCGGCAGAATGGAGAAATTCATTACGAGACTGCGTGCGGAGGCGAAGCAGGCATGATCAATATCGTTTTGTTAGAGCCGGAGATTCCGGCAAATACAGGAAATATCGGGCGCACCTGTGTGGCGACCGGCACCAGACTGCACCTGATTGAGCCCCTCGGTTTTTCGCTGAGTGAGAAGGCGTTAAAGAGAGCCGGGATGGATTACTGGTCAGAGCTTGATGTGACGACATATGTGAACTACGAGGATTTTCTGGCACGCAATCCGGGCGCAAAGCTCTATTTCGCAACAACGAAGGGGCGGCATATTTATTCCGATGCACAGTATGAGGATAACTGCTACATTATGTTTGGAAAAGAGAGTGCCGGCATTCCGGAAGAAATTTTAAAAGAACATCCGGATACCTGCGTGCGCATTCCGATGATTGGCGAGACACGCTCCCTGAATTTGTCCAATTCTGTAGCAATTGTATTGTACGAGGCTCTGCGTCAGCAGGGATTTGCGCACATGAAGACGAAAGGTGAGCTGCACCGGCTGCACTGGTGACACCGGCTGAAAGGTCAAAAACGTATGGCAACAATGATGGTAAAGGCAAGACAACTGGTACATGAATATATTCGTCGCGACGAGGAGGGGAATCCGGTCGCGACACAGACTGCGCTTGATCATGTGGATATAGATATCAAACCCGGAAGCTTTGTGGCGGTTTTAGGACACAACGGTTCCGGAAAATCTACGCTGGCAAAGCATCTGAATGTGCTGCTGAATCCGACGGAGGGAACGTTGTGGGTGGATGGAAAGGATACATCCGACGTGGATAATCTGTGGAAAATCCGCCAGAATACCGGCATGGTGTTCCAAAACCCGGACAATCAGATCATCGGCAGCATTGTGGAGGAGGACGTCGGTTTCGGACCGGAAAATATCGGCGTTCCGACGGACGAGATCTGGCAGCGTGTGGAAGACAGCTTGAAGGCGGTGGGCATGTTAAAATATCGCAGCCATTCGCCGAACAAGCTCTCCGGAGGACAAAAGCAGCGGGTGGCAATCGCCGGTGTTGTGGCGATGCAGCCAAAATGCATCGTTTTGGACGAGCCTACCGCGATGCTGGATCCGAACGGACGCAAAGAAGTTCTGCGCACAGTTCATGAACTGAATCAAAAAAAAGGCGTGACGATCATTCTTATCACCCATTATATGGAAGAAGTCGTCGATGCCGATTATGTCTACGTCATGGACAGTGGTTCCGTGGTGATGCAGGGCACACCCCGGGAGATCTTCTCACGAGTAGACTCTTTAAAAGCGCACCGCATGGACGTCCCACAGATCACACTGCTGGCACACGAACTCAAACAGGCAGGGTTGGATCTCCCGGACGGGATCCTCACAAGAGAAGAACTCGTAGAGGCGCTCACAAAAATCCATTCTACCCTGGATGCCAGGCAGTGTGAGGACATTTCCTCTCGCTCCGGTTGCACGAATCATTCCGACGAGCCTTGAAAAAACTGAATCGTGTCAGCAACGGCTTCCACGATTCCAAGTCTCGTCTCCATCGTGCAAAAGTCGCGAGGAGCAAACGCCCCTCACGCAGCCTGATTTGTCCCTGGAGGAGAAACGATTGCAGCGGCGAAATCTAGTTTATCCTATTGGGACAAATATTATCTTAGTTATTGTGTAATGTATATTTTCAATTTTTTTGTTTAGGGAAGAAATATACCATGTCAATCATACTCGACAAAGTAAACTACATCTACGGACAGGGCACAGCCTACGAGATGTACGCGTTAAAAGATATCAATCTGGAGATCAAAGACGGCCAGTTCATCGGCATCATCGGTCATACCGGCTCGGGCAAATCCACACTGATCCAGCACCTGAACGGACTGCTGCACGCCACAAGCGGAAACATTTATTACAACGGTGAGGATATATACGCGGAAGGCTACAGTATGCGCGCACTGCGCAGCAAGGTGGGACTGGTTTTTCAGTATCCCGAACATCAGCTGTTTGAGACAACGATTCTCGACGATGTGTGTTTTGGACCGATGAATCAGGGACTGGACAAAAATGCGGCGCAGCTGCGCGCGTTTGAGGCATTGCGCAGTGTCGGAATGCCGGAAGAGCTGTACGACCAGTCACCCTTTGACCTCTCCGGCGGACAGAAGCGCCGAGTGGCGATCGCGGGAGTGCTGGCGATGAAGCCGGAGGTGCTCATCCTCGACGAGCCGACGGCAGGACTTGATCCAAAGGGACGGGATGAGATCCTGGATCAGCTGGCAAGACTGCATGCGGATCAGCACATCACGGTCATTCTTGTCTCCCATAGCATGGAGGATGTGGCAAAGTATGTGGAACGCATTATCGTTATGAATCAGGGCAGTGTCATGTACGACGATACGCCAAAGCAGGTGTTCCGATATTATAAGGAACTGGAACAGATCGGACTGGCAGCGCCCCAGGTAACATATCTGATGCACGAACTGCAGGAGAAAGGCTTTCCGGTGAGCTGTGACGCCACAACCGTCGAGGAAGCAAAGCAGGAGATTTTGAGAGCTATATGTTAAGAGATATTACGATAGGACAATATTATCCGACCGGATCCGTGATCCATCGAATGGATCCGCGTGTAAAATTATTCGGAACACTGGTGTTTCTCATTTCCGTGTTCGCATATAAAGGAATTATAGGCTTTGCGATCGTCACGCTGTTTCTGGCGGCAGTGATCGGTATTTCGAAGGTGCCTTTCCGCTACATGATCAAAGGTTTGAAGGCAATCATGATCCTCATGCTGATCACGGCGCTGTTCAATCTGTTTTTAACACCGGGAGAGGTGCTTTTGCAGATCTGGAAACTGAAGATTACAAAGGAAGGCGTACTGTCTGCCATCCGTATGGCAATTCGCCTGACCTATCTGATCCTCGGTACATCGCTGATGACACTGACAACGACACCGAACCAGCTGACAGACGGATTGGAAAAGGCACTCCGGCCGCTGGCAAAGATCCATGTACCGGTTCATGAGATCGCGATGATGATGTCAATTGCGCTGCGTTTTATCCCGATTCTGATCGAGGAGACAGACAAGATCATGAAGGCGCAGATGGCGCGCGGCGCCAGTTTTGACGAGGGAAATATTATAAAGAAAGCAAAATCACTGATTCCGCTTCTCGTTCCGCTGTTTGTCTCCGCGTTCCGCCGGGCGAATGATCTTGCAATGGCAATGGAAGCGCGCTGTTATTGTGGTGGCGACGGGCGCACGAAAATGAAGCCGTTGCGCTATCAGAGTCTGGATTATATGGCATATATGATATTGATTCTGTATCTGGCACTGCTTTTGGTGCTTCGGGTGGTATTATGAAGCGCGTGATGTTGCGTGTCGCTTATGACGGCACGGATTACTGTGGCTGGCAGCTCCAGCCGGGAAAACCTACGATAGAAAGCGTGCTGAATGAAACGTTGTCAGCATTGCTTGGCGAGAAGATTACAGTCATAGGAGCCAGCCGTACGGATTCCGGCGTGCATTCCCTTGGGAATGTGGCGGTTTTTGATACAGACACGCGGATTCCGGCGGAAAAGATCAGCTATGCGCTGAATCAGAGACTGCCGGATGATATCGTGATACAGGAGTCGAAAGAAGTGGCGCCGGATTTTCATCCGCGTCACTGCGACAGTACAAAGACCTATGAATACCGGATTTTAAACCGTCAGTTTCCACTGCCGACGGAGCGGCGGGACTCGTATTTCTGTTACCGGAAGCTGGATGTGGAAGCGATGCGTGAGGCGGCGCAATACATCGTCGGAACTCACGACTTTGCGAGTTTTTGCGCGGCACATGCACAAACCGAGACAACGGTACGCACGGTATATGCGTGTACGGTGGAAAAAACAGGTGACATGATCTGTATCCGTGTGACGGGTGCAGGTTTTCTATATAATATGGTACGCATTATCGCGGGAACGCTCATTGAAGTCGGCATCGGCGCAAGGCAGCCGGGTGACATGCAGACGATTCTTGCAGCGTGCAGCCGCAGCGCGGCAGGACCGACCGCTCCGGCACATGGACTGACGATGATGGGAATTCAATTTTAACGAAAGAGAGCAGTTATGAAAAAACGGATAAGTGGGTTATTGTTGACATTATCTCTGGCAGCAGGTTGTTTGATGATGCCGGAGAATGCCGTTGCGGCGCAGTATGGCAATGGCGAGTATAATGAAATAGGCGAAGAGGCCTATGAAGATACTTACGAAGACACCGATGAGGATGACGGACAGGATGAAATATATGAAGGAGAGATACAGGAGCAGGAGCTGACGGTATATTATGGTGAGCAGGGGACGCTCTCTTCACCCGCCTCATGGACGGATCATTCGGGTGTAAATGTTCCGATTGCCTCCGCAATGTTTACGCAGAAAAACGCATGGGACAGTATTTTGACACTGGATGAGAAAGGTGTCTATCAGGTCACCGGAGTTGGAACTACAGAGGCAGAGGGAAGATTTTATGACGCGTCGGGGCGTCTGCTTCTGACCCGGATTTATGATATTTCATCACAGATCAATATGAAGGGAGTGACGCTTGACAAGACCTCTGTAAAGGGCTATGTCGCAAGGGGCTCTTATGATACATCGTCGCAGTTTTCGTTTCGGCTAAAATCTGCGGGTAATCCGCTTCCTGCCAATGCAAATGATTATGAGGTCAGCTGCAGTGCTTCCAATTCCGACATGTATGTGAGTGCGTATATGTCAGATAACCGTACGGTGATACTGGATACCTACGGAACAGGAAAGACAACCGTAACACTTGTGATCAGCGGAAAAACATTTAAGGTCAGGCTCTATGTAGCAGCGGTGGGGATCAATCGGAATTCATTGCTTCTTGCCGCAAAACAGACCGGACAGCTGAAAGTGACCGGTTTGAAAGAAAAAGTGAAATGGAGCTCTTCCAGACCGGGAGTAGTCAAGGTATCATCCGATGGAACGGTCAGGGCATTAAAAACCGGAAATGCCGTGATTAAAGCCAGAGTCGGTGATATTACACTGGGCTGCGCCGTGTCTGTCGTAACACCGCAGCATTATCAGACGATCCGGCAGGCGGTCAGAATCGGCGCAAACGGTACCTACAGTCAGCCAAAACGCATGCAAAAAGGCTTTTATGACTGCAGTTCCCTGACATGGATGGCCTATAAGCGTTCGGGAATAAACTTTGGAGATAACTATTACGCGCCAGTAGCTGCCGATCAGGCGAAGTGGTGTATGCAGAGAAAGAAATATATTCAAGGCGGCCTGAGTGCGTCAAATATTCAAAATATGAAACTCAACGCAGGAGATCTGATGTTTGAGGAAGGCAATAACAATGGCAGATACCGGAATATCTATCATGTAGAGATGATTAAGGGATACACATGTTACGGATTTGATGCGAACGGACAGCCCCTTCTTGGTATCGCATGGGCAAACCGGCCGGATGATTATTACTGGCCATGCGGACAGCTGGTGTGCAGACCGTAGAAAACCGCAGGATTATTGAAAAAAATGGTTGACAGTGGTAAAATCGCGTAGTAAGATATAAAGGCTGATGTAGTTTAGAAATGCTGTGCCAAAGCCCCGGTAAAGCATTTTAGCTATACAATAAGAAGCGAGACGAATGGTTTCGGACATTTCCATTCCGGCTTCTACCGTTAAAATTATTCAGGAGGAAAAACCATGAACACATTTATGGCAAGCCCGGCTACCATTGATCGTAAATGGTATGTTGTTGACGCTACAGGAATGACCTTAGGT
>JALELN010000015.1 GCA_022771765.1 Lachnospiraceae bacterium
ATCAGATTTTCATAGCGTGCCTTGGAACCATCAATCGCACCCGTCAGAATTGCCTCCAGATTTTTCAAAAGTTCATCCGTGTAACTGATGGCACCCATACGAATACTGTTGGCATCATTGGTCGCCTTATCCAGAATCTCCTGCGCCTGCTTGGTGGCGATCATGACAACCTCATTTGCCTGTGCATATGCCTGCTGCATGATCTGATGTTCACTGACCAGTTCAGAGTGTGTCACCTCAGCCTGTGCGATAATCGCATCCGCCTTGGCCTGTGCGTCCGCCAGAATGGCTTCTTTATTGCTGATCATCTTCTGATAGCGCTTGATCTCCTCCGGTGTCCGAAGACGAAGCTCTGTCAGAAGCTCCTCGATCTGATCTTTGTTGACAATAATCTTATTGGATGAGAACGCCTGCGGCTTGCAGGTGTCTATGTACTGTTCTAATTCTTCGATGGTCTGTTCAATTTTACTGTTCATGATGATGCTCTCCTTTTTCTATGCCATATTTTTGGTAAATACGGTCGATCAGCTGTGTCGGAACAAAATGTGAAATATCTCCGCCGTAAGCTGCAAATTCTTTTACGATCGTAGAACTTAAATAGGAATACTGCAGACTGCTCGTAAGAAAGATCGTCTCGATCTGGTCATACTCTACATGATTCGTCTGCGCGATCTGAAGCTCATATTCAAAATCCGTCACTGCCCGCAGTCCGCGAATGATAATTGTTGCATGTATTTTACGGGCAAAATCCACCAAAAGTCCATCAAATGAAACGATATGCACATTCGGCAGATCGGCGGTCATCTCCTCTAACATACTAACACGTTCCTCAGCAGAAAACAATGAGTTTTTTGCACTGTTGTTCAGTACGCCCACATACAACTCGTCCACAATATTTGCGGATCTGCGGATAATGTCCATGTGACCGTTAGTTACCGGATCAAAGCTTCCCGGATAAATTGCTCTCTTCATAATAGCCTCTCTTTTATGCATCTGTTTCCTCAGATTTCAAGGTCAGAAACACATGCTTATTTGTCTTGTATATTTTTTCTTTCACAAGCGTATATCCCAGTTCGTTCACATAGGAAAAATCGGTGTGTTCATCCGCTTCCACTATGATACTTGCACTGTCTTTCACCAATGTGGAATGCGCCAGATACTGTAAAATCTCCGCTTCCAGATTCTGATTGTAGGGTGGATCCATGAAGATCAGGTCAAAGCTGTATTTTCCCTCAAGCCTGCGCAACGCGCTCATAGCGTCCGTGTTCATTAACATACACTGACCAGCCATCTTCGTAAAATTCATGTTATCCTCGATCACTTCACATGCTTTGCGGTTATTGTCTACAAACACGCAGTAGGCACTGCCTCTGCTGACTGCCTCCAGCCCGATCTGACCGCTTCCCGCAAACAGATCCAGAAAATACGCGCCTTCCAGTTCCGGCGCAAGCATATTAAACAGCGTCTCCTTGATACGGTCAGTGGTCGGTCGCGTGTCTCTTCCCGGCAGAGTCCGCAGCGGAAGCCGTCTTGCCTTTCCTGCAATAATTCTCATCCTTGTTACCTCTTTGCGTCATTTAAATCTTTATTTTAAATCTCAATAAGCATTGTTTTCAGGAGCGCCAGTGCTGCCTGCACAGACTTAGCACGTACCTGCGCCCGATCTCCGCCAAAGATATGTTTTTCTACACGAACGTTTCCCTTACAAAAGCACCCGATATACACCAGCCCCACCGGTTTTTCGTCCGTGCCGCCATCGGGTCCCGCGATACCTGTAACCGCAACAGAAGCCTCTACACCAGCCGCCCGGGCCGCGCCCTCTGCCATCTCACCGGCAGTCTCTTTACTTACTGCGCCGTAAATGGTCAGCGTCTCATGTGATACGCCTAACAGCTTTTCCTTTGCCTCGTTGGAATAGGTCACATATCCTTCACCAAACCATGCGGAAATGCCAGGCACGTTCACGAGTGTCCCCGCAATCAGCCCACCGGTACAAGATTCCGCGGTCGTGACATGCAGTTTCTTTTGTTCCAGAAGTTCCGCCACCTCAAATTCAATGCCTGCTACGCTCATTTAGTTCTGCTCCTTTAAGACATCCTTGTTTTTAATCAAATAATCACATAGGGAGACAACCGTAAGAATCAGTGCCACCCAGATAAGAATCACGCCGAGAATCTCAAAAAATCTTCCCGGGAAGTTCAGGATCAAAACAATGATCATTAACATCTGGAAGGTTGTCTTAAATTTACCCCAGTAGCTCGCAGCGATCACAACTCCGTTGTCCGATGCCACCAGGCGGAAACCGCTGATAATGAACTCGCGGCTGATGATGACGATCACCATCCATGCAGCGAGCTGTTCGGTTGCCACCAGACAGATCAATGCGGAACATACGAGCAGTTTATCAGCCAGCGGGTCCATAAATTTGCCGAAATTTGTCACTAAATTGTATTTTCTTGCAATTTTTCCGTCCGCCAGATCAGTGAGACTGGCGATGACGAAGATCGCCACCGCGATATAATTACTGTAAGGTACAATGGGCACCAGCATAAAAAATACAAAAAATGGAATCAAAAGTACACGCATGATCGTTAATTTATTCGGTAAGTTCATCTTCATATGATTTCCCCCATCAGATCATAATCTAAGGCACCGGTCACCCGCACCTTCACAAAATCACCGGACATGAGTTCTTCGTCCGTGTGTATAAAAAAATAGCCGTCCACACCGGGCGCATCCTTGTAGGTGCGCGCCACATAAGCATTCTCATCGGCGACTTTTCCCTCCACAAAGGCCCAAAGTTCCCGACCTTTCATAGACTCATTCACATCAAAGGAGATCTCCTGCTGGAGTTCCATAACTTCATCGCGCCAGTTAAGCTTTGTTTCTTCATCCAGCTGCCCATCAAATTCAGCCGCCGGGGTGTTCTCCTCCGGCGAGTAGGGAAAGGCCCCCAGACGGTCAAATTCTGCCCAGTTCAAAAATTCCAGAAGCTCCTCATGGGCTTCTTTCGTTTCTCCCGGGAATCCGCAGATCAGCGTTGTGCGCAGACAGATATCCGGTATCTCGCGGCGTAAAAGCTCGATTTTATCTGCCAGCTCCGCGCCGGTGGTGCGCCTGCCCATGCGTTTTAATATATCATCGTTCATATGCTGGATTGGCATATCCAGATAGTGAACAACTTTGTCATTTCGCTTGATGGCAGCGATCAGTTTTTCATCGATTTCCTCCGGATAACAGTACATAATACGAATCCAGTACAGACCATCGATCCTGTTGAGTTCATCTAACAGGCGGTAAAGTGACTTTTCTCCGTAAAGATCTTTTCCGTATACGGTTGTCTCTTGTGCCACAAGGATCAGTTCCTTCACGCCCTGCGCTGCCAGTTCCTTTGCCTGCGACACCAGCTCTTCCATCGGTACACTGCGATAAGCGCCACGGATGGAGGGGATAATGCAATACGTACAGTGTTTATCGCACCCTTCCGCAATCTTCAGATACGCGTAATGTCCACCGGTTGTCACGATTCGTTTTTTTTCATGCATATCCGGCAGCCCCTCAAGGGCGTGATAGTTTTTATAGATACTGCCCTTTAAGCTGTTTTCCACAGCTTCAACGATCGCGTCATAAGCGTTTGTGCCAAGTACCGCGTCCACCTCGGGGATTTCCGCCAGCACCTCATCCTGATAACGCTGTGCCAGACATCCGGTGACGATGAGTGATTTCAGTTTTCCGGTCTGCTTTAATCGTGCCATGGAGAGAATCGTCTGAATGCTCTCCTCCTTCGCGTCACCGATAAAACAGCAGGAATTGATAACGATGACATCCGCATCATTTTCATCATCCGTGATCGTATATCCGGCAGCGCTTAACATACCAATCATATACTCGGAATCCACCAGATTTTTGTCACAGCCGAGTGAAATAAATAATATATTCATGCATACTCCTGTTACTAATAGTTCATAAAGGAAAAAGCCGAAACTGTGCTGCTCCGGCTCTTCATACCCGATTATTCTTCTACTTGTGTTGTGACAGCTTCTGCTTGGGCGGCATCCGTCGATGCCTCGTCCATAGCTGCCGCTGCCCCGGCTTCCTCCGTACTCTCATCCTCGCCAAGGATCTTTACCTTTCCTTCGTAAAGCTCCTGTACCGCGGTAGAAAGCGGCTTTTTGCCGTTTGCATGCGCAACTAACGGCTCATCGCCGGCAATCAGCTGGCGTGCGCGCTTCGCTGCGGCAATGACGATAGAGTAACGGCTGTTGACAACTGGCTCCTCCCCTACCTCTGTGGTATTATTTACGACTTTCATCAGTTCTACATAAGACGGATGGATCATGATCGTTCTCCTTTCACATACTCTGCTAATTCTTTTTTCATTTCATTGATAAAGATTCCGTTTCTGGATATCCTTGCGTGTTCATTCTGTAAAACGGAATGAACCTGTTCCACACACGCCTCCAAATCGTCATTGACAATCAGATAATCGTATGCTTCTACCCCGTCACACTCCTCACCGGCACGACACAATCGATCATGCACGACTTCCGGTGTTTCTGTTCCCCTGCCGACCAGACGACGCTCCAACTCCTCAAAGCTGGGGGGCGTCACAAAAAGAAGGACGGTATCAGGGTATTTCTGCTTAATTTTCAATGCACCCTGTATTTCAATTTCTAAGATGACATCTCTGCCTTTCGCAAGCTGCTCCTGCACATATGCCTTAGGGGTGCCGTAATAATTGTTCACATACCTTGCATACTCCAGCAGCTCATCATTTTCAATCATCTCCTCAAAGCGTTCTACTGTGCGAAAAAAATATTCGCGGCCATCTTCTTCGCCGGGCCGCGGCGCACGGGTCGTTGCCGAAATGGACAACGCGTAATTCTCCGGATATTTTTCCAGCAGGCGCTTCATGATTGTACCTTTTCCTGAGCCGGAAAAACCGGACACAACAGTTAAAATACCAGTTTGTGTTTTCATTTGTCATTCCTCCGTGTTGACCGGATTTTTCATCCTACCTGAAAGTGTATCCGGAAGCAATGCCGACAGGATCACACGGTCATTTTCGGTAAAAATGACCGCTCTGGTGCGACGGCCCTGCGTTGCATCGATGAGACGAGACTCTTCTTTCGCCTTCTGAATCATGCGCTTTGCCGGCGCAGAATCAGGTGTAATCATTGCTATGATCTTATCTGCATTGACAATATTACCAAAGCCGATATTCATAAAATTACTCAATGTTCTGTATCTGCTCCCTTACTTTTTCAATGTCAGTCTTCAGATTGATGCCTGTATCAGAGATGGACAGGTCGTTAGATTTGGAAAGAATCGTATTTGCCTCCCGGTTCATCTCCTGCGCGATGAAATCCAGCTTACGTCCCACGCTTCCTCCGGCAATCAGTACATCCTTCATGCCCTTGATATGACTGCGCAGGCGCACCATCTCCTCATCCACACAGATCTTGTCAGCAAACAACGTCACCTCGGTGGCAATCCGTCCTTCATCGATCTGCGCATCTCCTAACAGATCCTGGATCTTCGCCTGAAGCCTGCTACGATATTCGGCAATGATCTGCGGCGAGCGTGTTTCGATGTAATCTACGTAGCTGTTCATCTGTGTGAGCTTATCGATCAGATCACTCTTCAGGTGTTCGCCCTCTGTGATCCGTGCCTCCACAAACTTCTCACAGGCACCCCGCACTGCCTTTTCCAGTACGGTCCATAGTTCCTTCTCATCAGTATCTTCCTCTTCCATCTCAAAAACCTCCGGATAGCGTGAAAGCGTGCTGACTCTGATGTCATTTTCCAGATCAAAAGTCTCTGCCATCTGTTTCAGGTAATTCAGATACTGTCCTGCAAGCTTTTCATTGTACTTCAGGGCATAGCCTGTCTCTGACAGATCCTCGTAAGAAACAAATACATCCACCTTTCCGCGTTCCATGTACTCTTTGAGCACACTGCGGATCGAACTTTCGAAAATACTGAGTTTTTTCGGCACCTTGACACTGACATCCAGATAGCGGTGGTTGACTGCCTTGATCTCAACAGTCATCTTCCACTGCTCCTCTGTTACCTCGCATCTTCCGAAGCCGGTCATGCTTTTTACCATAAAAATCCTCCAATACCCATGACGAATCACCATCCCCATGGCAAATCATAGTTGTATGCATCACCCGTTTCTCTGATTAGGTATGCATAATCATGGTTATTATAAGGCAAATGTTTTCATTCGTCAAATGTTTATTACTATTGACTTCCTATGACTCTTTCCATTAAAATATCATGTACAAAAAAGGCTATGTTTAAGGAGGACAATCTCATGGCTTTTGACGGAATTGTCGTTGCAAATATCATAAAAGAATTAAGAGAAACTGTGCTGGGCGGGCGCATCAGCAAGATTGCGCAGCCAGAGAGCGATGCCCTCATACTCACCATCAAGGGCAATGGCGGCCAGCACCGCCTCTCAATCTCGGCAAGTGCTTCCCTGCCTTTCGTCTATCTGACAGCTACCAACAAGCCCAGTCCCATGACTGCGCCGAATTTTTGTATGCTGCTACGCAAGTTTATCGCCAATGGCAGAATCACGGATATCACGCAGCCGGGCTTAGAGCGCATCATCTGCTTTGAAATCGAGCATCTGGACGAGCTGGGGGATCTGCGAAAGAAGCGACTGATCGTGGAGCTCATGGGCAAACACAGCAATATTATTTTCTGTGATGAAAATGACCGGATCATTGACAGTATCAAGCATATCCCCGCTTCTGTCAGCTCTGTGCGTGAGGTATTGCCCGGCCGGGACTATTTTATTCCGAATACGCAGGAAAAATGTGATCCTCTCACTGCGACACCGGATACGATCCTCACCGATGCCTGCAGCCGTTCCCTGCCGCTCGCAAAGGCACTTTATCTGACCTACACCGGCATCAGTCCCACCGTGGCAAATGAGGTGTGCCACCGTGCCGGACTGGACGCGGACGCGCATATGGACAGCCTTTCCGATGACGAAAAGCTGCATTTTGCCAACGAATTTTTCTGGCTGATCTCTGATATTAAAGAGGAAAAATTCATCCCCTGTATGATCAAAAAAGGCGCGGAACCCATTGAATTTTCCGCAATCGCGCTGCGCGAGTACGGTGATTTTTCAGATTATACGGTTGAGACCTATGAATCTATCTCGACTGTTTTGGAGCGATATTACGCAGACAAGGATGTCTATACCCGCATCCGCCAGAAATCCGTGGATCTGCGCCGGATCGTAAACACAGCACTGGAGCGGGATGTCAAAAAGCTCTCCCTGCAGCAAAAGCAGTTAAAGGACACGGAAAAGCGCGATAAGTATAAAGTATATGGCGAATTACTGCAGGCCTACGGCTACGGTGTGGAAGAAGGTGCCACAAAGCTGGAGGCTCTCAACTACTATACAAACGAAATGATTACGATCCCGCTGGATGCCCAGCTCTCTCCGCAGGAGAACGCACAGAAATATTTTACGAAATACAATAAGCTCAAGCGCACCTGCGAGGCACTGCAGCAGCTGACAGTGGAAGTTCAGGATGAGATCACCTATCTGGAATCCGTGGCAAATTCCCTGGATATCGCCGTCACGGAGGACGATCTGTCTGCCATCAAGCTGGAATTGACCGAGAGCGGCTTCATCAAAAAACACGCGTCCAAAAAGGGTGCAAAGGCATCAAAGAGCAAGCCCTTCCACTATCGCAGCAATGACGGCTTTGATATTTTTATCGGAAAAAACAATCTGCAGAACGAAGATCTGACCTTTAAGGTCGCAAACGGCGGTGACTGGTGGTTTCACGCCAAGGGAATTCCCGGCTCCCACGTCATCGTAAAAACCGAGGGAAAAGAACTGCCCGACCGCACTTTCGAGGAAGCGGCACGGCTTGCCGGGCACTATTCCAAAGGACGGGATGCCGAAAAGCTGGAAATCGATTATTTACAGCGAAAAAATGTAAAAAAGCCAAACGGATCCGCGCCGGGTTTTGTTGTCTATTATACGAATTATTCGATGACGATACACCCGGATATTTCAGACATTCCTTTTGTTGAATAAAATTAGAAAAAATAGAAAAACTTGTTACGTTTATTTTGATTTTCTCCTCACATACTATGTGTACCAACAGCAAACAAGCTGTTGATCATATAC
This sequence comes from Lachnospiraceae bacterium, assembly GCA_022771765.1. Classification (GTDB taxonomy): domain Bacteria; phylum Bacillota; class Clostridia; order Lachnospirales; family Lachnospiraceae; genus W0P33-017. Next base: position 8,162 of record JALELN010000015.1, read on the forward strand.
AAAAGCAAACGAACAACGGATTATTTACCAAGGAGGAAATTCAAAATGTCAAGTAAGAATACTACTTCTGTTCCTGAAGCAAAGGAAGCGATGAATCGTTTCAAGTATGAGGTTGCAAGCGAGCTGGGTGTGCCTTTAAAGGATGGCTACAACGGTGATCTGACTTCCAGACAGAACGGTTCTGTCGGCGGATATATGGTCAAGAAAATGATCGAGGCACAGGAGAAACAGATGGCAGGCAAATAAACACTGCCGATGAAAAAAGCACGCTCACTGCAAGTAGTTGCAGTGGGCGTACTTTTTATATTGTCATTCATCTGTAAGAAGCTGCCGGTGGCAGGTTACAGGTTCAGGGTGACATCACCCTTCGCAAATATTTCCTTCATTTTTATGCGCAGATTCTCATGCTTTTCCATCCGCAGACCCGGATCCTCCGCGAGGATCCGTTTTACCTCGTCAGAGGCGTTTTGCAGCACTTTTGCATCGGTATAGATATCCGCGATCATAAAACTCATGTCCCCGGATTGGCGGATACCAAAGAAATCTCCGGGACCGCGCAGTTTCAGATCCTCTGACGCAATGAAAAAACCGTCGTTGGATTTATTCAGTATCTCCAGACGATCCTTTGCCCGGTCTGAGTCCGAGGCATTCATCATAATACAGTAGGACTGCGCACTGCCCCGGCCCACACGTCCACGCAGCTGATGAAGCTGCGCCAGACCGAAACGGTCCGCATTCTCGATCATCATGACGGTCGCGTTCGGAACATTGACACCAACCTCGATGACCGTCGTGGAAACAAGCACATCGATCTTTTGATCTTTAAAATCCTCCATGATCTGATTTTTCTCAGCCGCTTTCATCTTGCCGTGAAGGCAGGCAATGCGCACATCGGGTGACAGGGATGCCCGCAATTGTTCTGTGTAATCCGCCACATTGTTGGCATCATAATTTTCCGATGCCTCTACCAGCGGGCAGATGATGTACGCCTGGTGTCCTGCCGCAATCTCCTTCTCCAAAAACGCATTGGCCTTCGGACGGTAGTTTTCTCCAACCACACAATTTTTGATAGGCAGGCGTGTCGCAGGCACTTCATCCATAACGGAAATATCCATATCACCATATAAAATGATCGCCAGTGTACGGGGGATCGGCGTTGCGCTCATCACCAGTATATGCGGTGTCTGCCCTTTGTTTGCAAAGGTTTCCCGCTGGCGCACCCCGAAGCGATGTTGTTCATCCGTGATGACCAATGCCAGATTTTCATATTCTACTGCCTCCTGAATGAGCGCATGTGTACCGATAATCAGCGCATCCCTGTGAGCTGCGATCCGGGCGCGCGCCTCACGCTTCTGCTTCGCGGTCATGGAACCTGTCAGAAGAACGATCGTCTTGTCGATGCCAAACTGTTCACACAATTCCAGAAATGACTGCTCATGCTGTCTGGCTAGTACCTCTGTGGGAGCCATGATCGCTGACTGGCAGCCGTTGTCAGAGGCATAGAGCATTGCTAAAAATGCGACGATCGTCTTTCCGCTTCCCACATCTCCCTGTATGAGGCGCTGCATGAGCACGTCACCCTGCATGTCTTTCAAAATCTCGTCCAGTGTACGACGCTGTGCGCGGGTCAGCACATAGGGAAGCTTTTCTATGTAAGCTTCCACTTCTGTGGGTTTGTCAAACCGGTGCGGGTTCAGCTGTTTTTCCTCGCCGTTCTTCTGAAGCTGCATCGTCATGAGAAACAGGAAAAACTCATCAAATACAAGCCTTCTGCGCGCCCATGTGAGTGTTTCCATGGAATCCGGAAAATGGATCTGGTCAAGTGCATAATTATACTCAGCCAGCTCATATTTTTGACGGACATCCACAGGCATCCAGTCAAAAAAACTGTCGCAGGCATCCAATGCATGTCGGATCGTTTTGATCAAAAAGCGGTTCGTAATGCCGCGTGTCAGCCCATAGACCGGCTGCAGTGTTTCCTCGATCGCCGCGTAGTCTTCCGGTGCGAACAGTGCCGGCTGTTCCATGTGAAAGGTGCCGTTTTTATCCGTCACTTTTCCGTACAGGATAACCGTCTTTCCCTTTTTCAGCCCGTTTGCAATATAGGGCAGACGAAACCAGATCGCCTCCAGCTTTGCACCGCTGCATTCGCTTTTTAATACAGTGATGGTCATGGCACGTGTGCGTCTCATCACTGCAGATTTTTCCACACGGACGATCACAGCCGCCTGAACACCATCATACAATTCATTGATTTCCATTGCGCGGGGATATTTCACATAATCTCTGGGAAAATGAAGGAGTATATCACCAACGGTGTATACTCCCATATTTTGTAATAATCCTTCAGTTTTCTCTCCCACGCCCTTCACTTCCCGGATGGGTGCAGTCAGTTCCATAAATGTTACTCCACTGATAAAATATAGTAATAGATCGGCTGTCCGCCATCATTCACTTCAACTTCAAGATCCTCATATTTTTCCTGAAGCTGATCGGCAAGACGCTGAGCATCCTCCTCAGACACATCCTCGCCGTAGTAAAGGCTGATGATGCCACTCTCCTCGTCCACAAGTTTTTCCACCATCTCCAGCAGTGTCTGCTCCATGTCAGCGCCAACCGCCAGAATACCGTCATCGCCGATACCCATGTAGTCGTTTTCTTTGATCTCTTTATCATCGATCACGGTGTCACGCACGGCATAGGTGATCTGTCCGCTCTTGACATTACATAATTCCTCGGTCATACGCGCAGCATTTTCCTCCGCGCTCTGCTCCGGAATAAAGTTGACCAGTGCACTGATGCCCTGAGGGATCGTCTTTGTAGGAACAACATAGATCTTCTTTTCCTCGGACAGCTGTGCCGCCTGATTTGCCGCCAGAATGATGTTTTTATTGTTCGGCAGTACAAAAATATTCTTTGCAGGAACTTTTTCAATCGCATGCAGGATGTCATCTGTACTGGGATTCATCGTCTGTCCACCCTCGATGATCACATCCACGCCAAGACCGCTGAAGATCTCGCTTAAGCCGGCTCCGGCGGAAACACTGATAAAGCCCATCTCCCTGAGTTCTGCCGGTACAGCCTCTGCTTCTGCCTGTGCCTGCTCGGCAGCCACCTTCTGCGCATCCTTGATCAGACGCTCCTGATGCTCCTCACGCATATTGTCGATCTTGATCTTACTGAGAGAACCATGCTTCAATGCCTCCTGGATCGCCAGTCCCGGATCATTGGTATGTACATGGGTCTTCACGATCTCATCATCCGCAACCACTACGATCGAATCACCGATGGAGGTCAGAAATGCCTTGTACGCTGCCACTTCCTCATCGCTCAATGGCTTATTTAATACAATGATAAACTCTGTGCAGTAACCGAACTTGATCTCTGCTTCTGTCTCAGCGGAGATCTTTGTAATGCCGCCTGAGGTCAGTGACCCCTCAAAGCTGCTGTAATCGATCTCCTTACCCATCAGAGCGTCATAGGCACCCTGAAGGACAACGACCAGTCCCTGTCCGCCGGAATCCACAACCCCAGCCTGTTTCAAAACGGGAAGCATGTCCGGTGTCTTCTTTAACACGCGCTCTGCCTCATCGATGACCGCCTTGATGAACACCTCGAGATCATCCGTCTCCTCCACCATGTCGATGGCCTTATCAGCCGCACCTCTCGCCACCGTGAGGATGGTACCCTCCTTGGGCTTCATGACTGCCTTGTAGGCTGTCTCAACCGCCTTGTCACATGCCTCTGCAAGAACAACCGTATCGATATAGCTGTAGTTTGCGATCACTTTCGTGAAACCGCGAAACAGCTGTGATAAGATCACGCCTGAATTTCCTCTTGCACCGCGAAGTGAACCGGATGAGATTGCCTTAGCCACAGATTTCATATCCTTTTTTTCCAGACCGCTGACTTCCTTTGCCGCAGCGAGAATGGTCATGGACATGTTTGTTCCGGTATCTCCGTCAGGCACCGGAAATACGTTCAGCTCATTGATCCACTCTTTTTTTGCCTCCAGATTGTTTGCACCTGCCAGAAACATTTTTGCCAGCAGCGATGCATCTATCTTCTCTGTTCCCACTTATCTTTCCTCCTAATCGATTACTCGTACACCCTCTACGGAAATATTGATCTTTTTGATCTTCATACCGGTAAATTCTTCTACACGGTATTTCACGGTCTCGATCAGATTGTCAGAAACAGTGAAAATACTCACCCCGTAGGAAACAATGACATGAAAATCGATACTGATCTCATTATTGTCGTCAATGGTCACATTTATACCATGTGAGAGATAATCTCTCTTTAACAGCTTCACCAGACCATCCTTCATATTCACCGCAGCCATGCCTACGATACCGAAACACTCCACCGCAACAGAACCTGCATAAGTGGCAATGACATCCGGGTCAATGGTAACAGTACCTAAAGAATTGGTTAATTGTCCATTCATAGTCGAACCTCCATATCCGTCATATTCCACTATATTCTATACCATCCCAGAAAAAAAATAAACATATATTTGATTATTTTGCAATTTTTTTCAAATTATTCTTGCATTACATATTTGTATCTGATAAAATGTCCTAGTATGAGTTTGAAGAATATCGCTTCAAGCTACTTTTGGAAACCAGACAAGG
>JALELN010000030.1 GCA_022771765.1 Lachnospiraceae bacterium
GGACAGTTCCAGTGCGATGTCCAGCACCGGATAGTACACAAGGGTTTCACCGTTTAATGCCCAGTCGTCATAGTCCGGTGCACGTCCGTCGTGGGGCTCGCCGTCGCTGAGCTTGTCGCCGATCTGCATGATGCAGACAGCACCGCACTCTTTGGTAATTTCATATTCACGCTCTTTAGCGTTCAGACCGGGATATTTTTCCAGAAGCTTCTGCGAGGTGATAAAGGTGATCTCCTTCGGCAGGATCTCGCCGATGTAGTCGTACTCGATAGACATATATTTTTCTGTCTGTTGCAGCGTCTTGTAGACGGCGCTGACGGTGGACTTGAATGTGTCAACAGTGCGCATTTCTTTTGAAATGATCTTCTCCCAGTCCCACTGGTCAACGAAAATGGAGTGAATATTGTCGGTATCTTCGTCACGGCGGATGGCGTTCATATCGGTATATAAGCCCTCTCCGACTGTAAAGCCATATTTGTCCAGCGCGTAGCGCTTCCATTTTGCCAGTGAGTGAACGACCTCGGCTTCTTTGTCGCCTTGCTCCTTGATGCCGAATGATACAGGGCGCTCCACACCGTTTAAGTTGTCGTTGAGACCGGACTCCGGCAGGACGAACAGCGGCGCGGATACACGGGCAAGATTTAAGTTTTGAGCCAGATGCTTTTGAAAGAAATCCTTGACGGTCTTGATCGCGATCTGCGTGTCGTGCAGATTGAGCGCGGATTCATAACCCTCAGGAAAAACTGATTGTGCCATATATTGATCCTCCCCAAAAGTATATTTGAGGTTATTATATCAATCATTTTCAGGGGATTCAACGACAAACTTAATAAAATTAGGAAAACAAAAAAATTGCTTGCCGAAATGAATAATTCGTGTTATCATTTCTAACCATAGTGAATAAATGAATCATTGTTCCGCGGAGAATACACGGAACAATTTTGTAAATGCAGAGAAGGAGACTCCCATTTTCAGACGTCGACAGGAATACAGCGTCACCGACTGAGAGCGTTGTTTGAAAGAGAAAATGGCGGGAACACTCCGGAGCAGGCTGGTCGAACAGTAGGTAGGTCAGCACGTTGCGATGCGTTAAGTCGTAAGAGTGGAGTAGATGTGCGCATGCACACAGCTCAAAGCGGGTGGTACCGCGGATTTTAGTATCAGAAAATTCGTCCCGGGATATTTTTCAATATCCCGGGATTTTTCATGCAATCAAGAAAGGGGAATAGAACTATGTACAGAGACGTTACACTTAATCAGATCAGCGAAGCAGACATTGACAAGGAACTGTGTGTTGCCGGATGGATCGAGAACATCCGCGATCACGGCGGAGTGTCATTTATTGACTTGAGAGATATGTATGGCATCTTGCAGGTCGTGCTCAGAGATGATACACTGTTAAAAGGCTTAAGCCGTGAGGACTGCGTGTCCATCAAGGGTATCATGGAAAAGAGAGACGAGGAGACATACAACCCGAAGATCCCTTCCGGCACGATCGAGCTGGAGGCAAAGGAGATCACCGTGCTGGGAAAGGTGAAAAAACAGCTGCCCTTCGAGATCATGACCTCCAAGGAGGTGCGCGAGGATGTGCGTCTGCAGTACCGTTATCTCGATCTGCGCAATGCAAAGGTGCGGGACAACATGATCTTCCGCTCCAACGTGATCTCATTCCTCCGTCAGAAGATGACAGAGCTTGGATTTTTGGAGATCCAGACCCCGATTTTGTGTGCGTCTTCTCCGGAAGGTGCCAGAGATTATATCGTGCCCAGCCGTAAGTTTAAAGGAAAATTTTATGCGCTGCCCCAGGCACCGCAGCAGTATAAGCAGCTGCTCATGGTATCCGGCTTTGATAAGTATTTTCAGATTGCGCCCTGCTTCCGTGATGAGGACGCCAGAGCAGACCGCTCTCCCGGAGAATTTTACCAGCTGGATTTTGAGATGAGCTTTTCGACGCAGGAGGATGTGTTCAAGGTCGGTGAGGAAGTGCTGACCGCAACCTTTGAAAAATTTGCGCCGGAAGGGTATGAGGTCACAAAGGCACCGTATCCGATCATCAGCTATAAGCAGGCAATGCTGGAGTTCGGCACCGATAAGCCGGATCTGAGAAACCCGCTTCGTATTATTGATCTCACAGAGTTTTTCCAGAGATGTACGTTTAAGCCGTTCCATGGAAAGACCGTGCGTGCTATCAAGGTACACGCCGAGATGTCCAAGGGCTTCCATGAAAAGCTGCTCAAATTCGCGCAGTCCATCGGTATGGGCGGACTCGGTTACCTCGAAGTGCAGGATGACGGCAGGTCTAAGGGCCCCATCGACAAGTTTATTCCGGATGAGATGAAGGAAGAGATGCGCACACTGGCAGGACTGGACGCGGGTGATACGATCTTCTTTATCGCAGACACGGAGATGAAGGCGGCCGCCTACGCCGGAGCGCTCCGTACAGAGCTGGGCGAGACGCTGGATCTGATCGAGACAAATG
>JALELN010000072.1 GCA_022771765.1 Lachnospiraceae bacterium
AGTGAGGTACAGTCCAAAGGACACAGAAGTAAAATCCTCATAATATAGCATGAGGTAGACAGGACAAAATGAGACAGAGCTGAGGACAGAAAATTGCAGATCAGTTCAGAAAGCGAGGTACAGTCCAATGAACACGGACGAGTCGAAGGAATAAGCGTCATCGAAGAAATGAATTTCGGTGGCGCTTATTTTTGTGTATAATAATAGAAAGTTCGAAGAACGTACTTTCTATTATTTGCCGGAATATGCAATTGAAAAATGATGCCGGATTTCTTTCGACTTTACGATCTGCTCAATTTATATTATAATGAGCGCAAGTGAGTCAACATGCTTGCGTGATCTGAATAGTTAAAAAGGAGTGATATGATGTTTAATCCGGGTATGATTTTTCAGTTTAAAAATATGTGGGAGCGCTTTCAACGAAATCATCCCAAGTTTCCGCGCTTTTTGCAGGTGGTAGGCAGTGAGTGCATGCAGGCGGGAACTGTTATAGAGATATCTGTAACAAAGGCAAACGGTGAAAATATTACCTCAAATATAAAATTGAATGAGGAGGATATGGAACTGATCGCAGCAATGAAGGAAATGGCCCGGCAGTCATAGATGCGGAGCAGGAACAATGGAGAAGAAATTAAAATATGTGGATATCTGTGACGATTTGCGCAGATGCATGTTAGAAGCGAAGGTGAAACCGGGGGAAAAGCTTCCGTCGGAAAATGAGTTGTCGGCGCAGTATGGGGTGAGCCGACAGACCGTTCGCAAGGCATTGGAAATTTTGCGGGATGAGGGTTATATTTTCGCAGAACATGGGCGGGGCACATATTGTTCAGAGCTCATGCGTCATTGTAAGAAGTCAAAAAATATTGCGGTCATCACGACATATCTGTCAGACTATATATTTCCGCGGGTGATTCAGGGAATTGACCGTGTATTGACGGAAAACGGATATAGTATCCTGTTAAAAATTACGAAAAATTCCCGCGGCATGGAGGCAAGGTGTCTGGAGGAACTGTTGCAGAAGGATATTGACGGCTTGATTATCGAGCCCAGCAAGAGTCAGATTATGTGCCGTCATATGAATCTTTATGAAATGCTTGATTTTTATGAGATTCCATATGTGTTTATTCAGGGAACCTATGCACAGATGAAGGACAAACCCAGTATCATCATGGACGACTGCCGCGGCAGTTATCTGGTAACCGAGCACCTGATTTCGCAGGGGAGACGGGATCTCATCGGTATGTTCAAGGCAGATGATACGCAGGGGCAGCAGCGTCACAAGGGGTATGTACAGGCATTGCAGGCGGCAGGTATTTCCTATGACCCGGATAAAGTCGTTTGGTTTTATACAGAGGATCGTAAAAGTCATCCGTATGAGAAGATGAAGCAACTGATCGATGAGCGGGAGCATTTGTTTTTTGACGGGGTTGTCTGTTACAATGATCAGATTGCGCTTCAGGTGCTGCGTGCCATGGGAGAAAAAGGTGTGGATTGTCCAGAGGAGATTGCAGTCACCGGATACGATGATTCTTATCTGGCATCGACCTGCCGCGTGCCGCTCACAACCGTGACGCATCCGCAGGAACGCCTGGGACAGATGGCGGCAGAATTGCTGTTACAACTGATCCGGGAGGGTGATCGGGTGGCGGACAGGCAGATCTTGATCGAGCCGGAACTGGTTGTGAGGAAGTCTACCGGGGCGTGAATATTGACGTATGAACACTTCAGAGCCAGGCAGCTCGATTCCGCTACGCTACATCTCGCTGTGGCTTCTCGCAAAAATGATCCTCGTAGAAATCACCTCCTTCAGGCTAGCTTGGTCGGTGATTTTCGGCTCGTCTCACCTTGGCTCTGAAGTGTTCAAAAAACAACTTGTAAGGATGAGCATACAAGTTGTATCGTAGGTTGTATAGAAAATTAAAAAGTCAGACATATTAGGGAGGGATTTTACATGGGAAATACAGCACAGGTCATTGAAGCCGGTAAAGCAGTATTGGGTATCGAGTTTGGTTCTACCAGAATCAAGGCAGTTCTTGTGGATGATGCAGGAAAACCCATTTCATCCGGCGCACACGATTGGGAGAATCAGCTGGCAGACGGTATTTGGACATACAGTCTGGATGCGATCTGGGGCGGTCTGCAGGACTGCTACCGCGATCTGACCGAGGACGTAAAAAAACAGTACGGCGTGGAGATTAAAACGCTTGCAGCCATTGGATTTTCTGCAATGATGCACGGCTATATGGCATTTGATGAAAATGATCATTTACTTGTACCGTTCCGTACATGGAGAAATACCATTACCGGACAGGCGTGCGAGGAACTGACACCGTATCTGAATTTCAACGTTCCACAGCGCTGGAGCGTGGCACATCTGTATCAGGCGATCTTAAACGGCGAGGAGCACGTAAAGCAGATCAAGTTTCAGACAACACTGGCAGGGTATATCCACTGGCAGATGACCGGTGAAAAGGTTGTGGGAATCGGCGAGGCAGCAGGAATGTTTCCGATTGATTCAAAGACAAGGGACTACAATCAGACCATGGTCGACAAGTTTGACGCAAAGCTGGCGGAAAAAGGCATGCCTTTTAAGCTGCGCGATATTTTCCCGAAGGTGCTTGTGGCAGGCGAGAACGCTGGAACACTGACGGCTGAGGGAGCAAAGAAACTGGATCCCACAGGAACCTTACAGCCGGGTGCGCCGCTGTGTCCGCCCGAGGGTGATGCGGGAACAGGAATGGTGGCAACCAATTCCGTGGCTGTCCGCACCGGTAACGTTTCAGCGGGAACTTCCGTATTTGCAATGGTTGTATTAGAGAATGAGTTAAAGAAGCTTCACGAGGAGCTGGATATGGTGACCACTCCTGCCGGAGATGCGGTAGCAATGGTTCACTGCAACAACTGTACCTCCGACCTGAATGCATGGGTGAATATCTTCAAGGAGTTTGCAGAGAGCTTCGGTATCGACGTGGATATGAACAAGCTGTTCGGAACACTTTACAATAAGGCGATGGAGGCTGACAAGGATTGCGGTGGACTGCTGGCATACAACTATTTCTCAGGTGAGCATATTACCGGATTTACCGAGGGTCGTCCGATGTTCGTGCGTACACCGGATTCCAAATTTAATCTGGCAAACTTTATGCGTGTGAACCTGTATACAGCACTTGGCGCATTGAAGTGCGGTCTGGATATTCTCTTGAAAGAGGAGCAGGTAAAGATCGACTGCATCTACGGACATGGCGGACTGTTCAAGACCAAAGGCGTTGGACAGAGTATCCTCGCAGCAGCGATGGATGCACCTGTCGCAGTGATGGAGACTGCCGGAGAGGGCGGCGCATGGGGTATCGCACTGCTTGCTGAGTACATGGTCAGCAAAGAGGATGGCGAGTCATTAGTCGCATATTTAAATAACAAGATTTTTGCAGGCGAGAAGGGTGAGACCTTAAATCCCGATCC